>NZ_JBWPJP010000035.1:0-21468 GCF_056583855.1 Prevotella sp. C0209C1
AGATGATAATGTGGAGTCAAATTGCTCCATGATTGAAAATAATCCCCCAAAAGGAGTGAGTCTCTCAGATTTAATTTGTATCTTCGCCATGTCTATCGTTGGATTCTCTTGTTTTTTTTTGCAACACTAAGATAAGTGAAAATTCTGACATGGCAAAATCCTGAGCAACTTTTTGTTGCTCAGGTACTTAAAAAGTTTAATTTATAATAGTGTTGCGGAATTAAGGTTTAATTAACTGATACGTAATGATATACGTTGTTGTTTAATTCTTTGTTGTCGTTTATTTTTTGTATCTTTGCCCTTGCGCAGGGCGCAGGTGGAAGCATACAAGAGAAGACATAGCGAGTGCGACAAATCAGGGAGTTTCCCAGAAGTCGCCAATCTGGACGAACGCCAACGCAGGTTGTTCTGTGCCCACAAGGCGATGGAACTTGGAACGCACGGCGTGAGTCTGGTCTGCAAAACATATCATGTCACCAGAAATACAGTGTATAGAGGTATTCACGAGCTTGAGAGCGGGGACACAATTGCTGCCGGACACATAAGGAAGAAAGGTGGAGGCAGAAAGAGTATTCTCAGTGTTCATCCCGAGTATATCGACATCTTCCGGGAGATTACGGAAGATGCCATAGGCGGCTTGCCGCAAGATGAGAGCGTACGCATGCTTTTCTATTCGCCTGGCATCATAAGAGACAAGATGGAGGTGGATTACGGAATAAGCATAAGCTATCACACCCTCAAACAAATCATATCCAAAGAGGGATTCAAGAAACGCACTCCGAAGAAGTGTACCTCGATGGCAGAGTGCAATAAAAGAAACGAACAGTTCGAGAAAATCTCCGCAATGAGAAGCATGTGTGAAGAAAATCACATACCCGTCTTCAGTATAGACACGAAGAAGAAAGAGTTGGTCGGCCCATTCAGAAGAGGCGGACAGGTATACTGCGACAGGTCGCCGCGATGCAGGGACCATGACTTCCCCTCCTTTGCAAGCGGCAAAATCATTCCCTATGGCATCTACGATGTTCAAAAGAATACTGGATACATGAGCTTCGGAATAAGCCATGACACAGCCGGGTTCTTCTGCGACAACTTCAAGTACTACTGGTATCGTGTGCTCCAAGACATCTATCCACATGCAACTGCCATCATGTTGCTCTGTGACGGTGGAGGTTCCAACAGCAGTTCCAGCAGGCTTTTCAAGCAAGAGCTGATCAAACTTTCCGAAGACCTCCATATTGACATAATAGTGGCGCACTATCCCCCGTACACGTCGAAGTGGAACCCCATTGAACACAGGCTTTTCTCTCAAATCACCAGAGTATGGAGTGGTATTTCCTTCGAGAGCGTTGAGCAGGCATGCGAACTTGCCGCAGAGGCCAGAACGAAATCCGGCCTTTGTGTCTTCACCAACATCAACAGAAAGAAGTACGACACTTCTCGTTGTGTGGATAGCAATTATGATGATGTCTGTCAACGGCATATTACCTTTGATGAAGAGCTACCGAAATGGAACTACAAGGTTTCATGGAGAGACAAAAAATACCAAGTTATTTTTTAAACGTTACTAAGTAATGATTAAAAAATAACTTGGTACATTTTCGGAGCCGAGGCATCGGTCTTGAGCAGTGTATTCAATTGATGAAAAACTCCAGAAATGGAACTATATGGTTTCATGGAGAGAGAGAAAAAAATACCAAGTTATTTTTTTATCATTACTAAATGGTTTTAAAAACGAAGTTGCATTCCCGTGTAGATGGAACGTCTGTTATAGTGTCTGTATCCTGTTATCGTAGAATAGTCTTCGCTGAACATTATGGCGCTTTCATTCTTGATGTCAAAGATGTTGTTGACAGTCAGAAAGAATATTAAATTGGATGATTTTAAGGTCAGCACTTTGTTGTAAGAGAAGTCAACGCTGCAATATCCTGAATATTGTTTCACATTATAATCGCCATATAAAGGTTTGTATGCCCCTGTTTCATTTATCTCGGCATTTATTATCGGGCTATAATAAAGCCCGGGCCGGGTTAAGCAAGACAGTGAGACAGTGCCTGCTTTCTTATGATAGTAAGAAATAAACGCTTTTATTAAATAGTCCATCCGGTTGTACGAGTTATACCATTTGCCCCCATTTCTGAATTTGGAATAGAGATAAGTGTATGCAAGTGAACCTGTCAAATTTTCGTATTTCTTACTCATACTGATTTCCGCTCCCCATATTTTTCTTAATAATCTTTCGGAAGTATCTGTTTCAGAAAAGTTTTCCTTCAGATTTTCTTTCTTATGATATGTAACCAACCGGAGATTGAAATCATTTCTCGAAAATGAATACTCCAATGAATACTGCCTCGTTGATATGGAGGAAAACTCCTGTGTGTTGTAATATGGGGTTGCATATCCGTTATACTTCCCTAAAGAGGCCAATATAGAATTATAATTATTGAATGAATATTTTATGTTCGTTTGATAAGACCAATATCCGGATTGTTCCTTGACAGGTATATTTTTTCTGATTCCTACACCTAAAGTTAATTCGTTAAAGATCTGCACTCTGTTATACAGATAAAATTCGAGGTTGTTGTTTGATATACTGTTTTCAAAATAATAACTTGGGTTTTCAGGTTTTACCGCAAAATAATACTTTGGAAACCGGCTCCGGTAATTTTGCTTGGTATATTCATGTGAAAAACCGGATTGTAAATTCCATGACGGAGTGAAATAATATTTGAAATCGAAGTTACTGTATACATAGCAGTTCTTTTGCTTGGATAAAATATTGCCAAATTTAAAGTCCTCGTTTGAAAAGTCTGTGCCATTGTTTATTGAGATAAATCCTTTGCCCAATTTGTATTTGAAATTCAGAATATTGAAATTTCGTCTTTTACCTGCATCCACTGTCCCTGAAAAAGTATAAGAATAATCATTAGCCAGATACTTTTCATTAATAAAATAGGAATAAAGATTGATGCTTAACCTTTTGGTTAATTCTGTATGAAAATTCAAACCGGTATCTTCTGATGAAAATTTATTAATATCCTTATTATTTGCATTGACCCATAAATAAGGTTTAGAAAATTGATAATTTCCATATATCTGAAGAAAACTTTTTTTATTAATGGGCTGAGAGTGGAGGAAACCGATATTTGCAAGTGATAGAGAGAGAGCCGTTTCGCTTGCTGACAACTTCTTTATTGTGCCTATCTCTACCAGGCCCGCAGTTGCATTGCTGTAGACCAATGGGGGATTACTGGCATAGACGTTTTGCTCTTCTATCATTTCTGTATTGAACAGACTGAAATTTCCGATTCCATTTATCTGGGAATTGCGTACGGGTTTATATACCGGTACTTCATTTAACATCACTCTTGACATATCGCCGGCACTTCCTCTCAATTCGACATTGGCACTTTCTGATACATTGGTGGATGCAGGAAGGACAGTGACCATTTTCAATGCGTCACCGGCAGAAGAAGGGGTATTATAAATATCAAATTTAGAAACTTCTTTTATTGAGAATTCTCTTGATAAAGATGGATTAGCCATAATCACTACTTCTACAAGCATCTGTTGATCTTCTTCCATAACGATTGATATCTCTTTGCTTGTATCTAAGTGCACTGTTGGAATGATTTTGGTTTTCAGACCTAAAAAAGAGATGATCAACGTATCATTGTTGAAACTATGGCTTTGACACCGGAGAATAAAATATCCATTTATATCAGAAATGGTTCCCTTATCAGGTTCTTTTTTCAGATAGACATTGGCCGCCAATATAGGTTCACCTTTCTTATCTGTTATTTTTCCCTGTATATTCGCATCCTGCGCATATATATATGATGACCTGATTAAAAACAGGAGAAACAAACTGAATAAATGGAAGTCTATTCTCATGTTCGATCGGATATTTAGCTATTTATAAATCGTTTGATTTTATCTTACCTATGTAGGTGGAGGGTTTATTTATTGATTATTTTTTTGTACTCACCAATAAAGTAACTGTTCGGGTATTCTTTTTCCGCCATTTGTACATATTTCCTGGCTTCGTTCATTTTTTTGTTCTGGATGTAATATCGGATTAATAGTTCGAAAGCATATTCTCTTCCCCAAGTAGGCAGATATGGGTTTTTTATGCTTTTAGGCACTGTTGAAATAGCTTTTTTCAAATAATACTCCACTTTTTTCCCACCACCGAAACTCGCGGGTGTATAGAAATCATTGCTGCCCAGAACGTACCATCCTCTCAGATTCGTTGAATCAAGCTTCAAAGCTTTCTCTGCATTTCTTGTGATTTTAGATGAAAGGACTCCGGCGGCCATTCCTGAAGTGAATTGTATATAAAAACTTTGGGTCAGAGCCAGCAATGCATAATCTTCCGAGTTCTTGTTATTCATTTTTTCCAGAGTTATATATGCCTCTTTGATAGCTTTTTTGCTTTTGTCTTTATCTCCCAGCTTTGCATAAAAGACGCTTTTATAATAATTGACGTAAGATTTCCAATAAAGTACGATGTTATTTTGACTTTTCAGTTTATTTAGCTTTTGGGAAATACTGTCAAGAGGAGAAACGGAATTCCGGGCGAAACAGTTGTTCATGGCTGTCTCGATTTTGTCTTGGATGCCATTTAATATATTCTCTGGAGTTCCGACAGAAGAATTACGGTTCATACCGGTTGCATGCGTACTTGTAGTGATAGTTGCAATGGCAAAGAAAGTAACAAACAAAACGATAAACTTTTTCATATTTTTTCTTTTTAACGAGTTGATAAATTAAAGATATATGTCAATTCACAGGATGATAGAAGGTAAAAGGTGAGGTGATAATAGAGCAATCACCACAAATACCCAGCCTACGAACTGCAAATACCATATATTGCTATACATATATTTTTGAATAATAAATGAACGGTTAGCCTCTATTTCTTTGTAAGTTAATTTGTTACCTACTTTGAGTTGTAATTTTAACCATTTCATGTATTTGTAATAGCAAAATAATTTTGTGTAATCCGAGAAGAATGGATTCGTTTCGAAAATCAGTTGAGTGGCGAATGCCATATAAACCGGATAAGGGACTTTGAACATACTTCCGTAAATCATTAGCATAACGAATAAGAACCATGTCATAGCATTGCCGCTTATCAGGAATAAAAAATTCTTTTTATTAGACACTTGTGCGTTGATGACAGAAACATAAATATGAGGCAGAGGTTTCCAAGTGCCCCCTATTTTGTCTATTTTCATATTTACGGCCTTTGCTGTCAATACATGAGCCAGTTCGTGGAGCATCATCAGGATAATGAAAGTAATTATAAATGTGATCATTGTTTACTCCTTTTTACTTGAAATCTTTTGAAACAAAAATAGAAAGCTATCATGAAAGCCGCGGCCCACAAAGCCAAATACAATGTATAGGTATAATCACCTCTGAGAACTTTCAACACGGGCGTAATCGGGGAGAATTCCACAATGCCTTCGAATACGGGATTTATTTCTGTCATCGGATAAAATGTGTCACTTAAAAATATCAGTCCAAAATAGATGATGTTGATTAATCCTTTTTCGCTTTCAGCTTTCATGTTGGTGAAAGAGAGCAGTAAGCCCAAGAAAGAAAACTCTATTAATCCCAATATTGATCCTGACAGTATGGAAAGGTATTGCGGCACGTTTAATGTCACGCCAAATATGGCTCTACCTAATATAAACAGTATTACAAAAGAAAACAGGATGTAAATCATCCGGCTGAATACCAAACTGATAATATGAGTAATGATGTTGTAAGGCATTACTTTTATGAACTTCATGACTCCTGATGTGTAATACTGTTTGATAACCCCGCCAATAGCGAATAATCCGTCACTGGCTATGGTCATAGCGCAAATTCCCGTCAGCAAGAATACACAATATTCTTTGTTGTTGATTCCCCATATACTGGAAAATATAAGGAAAATAAATGCCGGAAATATCACCGTAAAAAATACGGCTTGCTTGATTCTCATGGAAGAAAGCAATTGATAATAGATTGAAGCTATGAGTACTTTCATCTTTCTGATTTTGTTAAGTAATGATTAAAAAATAACTTGGTACATTTTCGGAGCCGAGGCATCGGTCTTGAGCAGTGTATTCAATTGATGAAAAACTCCAGAAATGGAACTATATGGTTTCATGGAGAGAGAGAAAAAAATACCAAGTTATTTTTTTATCATTACTAAAATTTGATATATATCCTCTAACTCAACAGGCATAAGTGAAAAATTGTAGGTTCGGGTCTGAACCTTTTGTAATGTTTTGGTATCTTCTCTCTTCAAGTATATTTTGAGGAATTTATCATCTGGGATGACCAATACATTTTCATCATTTTCAAAAGGATCAGTGCCGGACAGTTCTTTAGAGATGACAATCTTTTGCTGATATGCCGACTCATTTATCAATTCCTGCGGGCTCAATGCTTTCGAGATAATTTTCCCTTCGTAGATAAAATAGATTTTGGTTGCATATTTTCCGGCTTCTTCCCAAAGATGTGTCGTGAACAGGACACCCCGGTTTTTGCTTTTGAAAATATTCCTCCAGATAACCTCCCTTATCATCGGATCGAGATCGGCGGTCGGTTCATCCAGAATCAACAATGACGGGTTATGTAATACGGACAAAAAAATGGCAACCCTTTTTCTTTCCCCTTTTGAAAGTTGATAAAAGAACCTATTCTTTATCTTATCTAATTCAAGGAAATCGTAGATGTCTCGTGGCAATTCCGATATGTTATAGATTCTTCGAGTGAATCCGATTATTTCTTTGACTTTTAACATGGGGAAAATAACCGGATTATCCCAAAGCACACCAATATTCTGTTTGTTCTGGTCGAAGTTGCCTTTTCCGAAAAATGCGAAATTGCCGGATGAACATTTCATCATATTACACAACAACTCAATGAATGTTGTCTTTCCGGAACCGTTCTGTCCTAATAGAGCTACAATTTCTCCAGGATTAACTTCCAGCGATACATTGCGCAGGATGGAAGTACCCTGAATCGAAAAAGAAATATTATTTGCTTGTAACATTGTCATCTTGAACCTCCTTGTTTTTTCCAATTACAATCACATTTTGCACAGTTTCAAAGGTTCCGTCAGCAGAGAGGATCTGGTTGATGTTGTCATCAACGTAGCTTCCCAGAACGCAAGAGCCAAGTTCGAGAAATTCGGCGAGTAACGAGATGTTCTGAGTTAAAAATCCAACTTCCTGAAGTATAAATCGGTAGCCTCTGTCGCCATATTTGATAAGTACTCTCTCAAAGAAGGACGTGATGAAGAACACGCAACTACAATGTTGCAAATCCACGAAAGGTTCTGCTACGAGATTTTCTCTTAAATATTCCATATAATCTTCTTCTTTGATGAATTCGAGAACTGACTTATTGGGGCTATAATGGTAAATTCCTTTAGGCAATACACTTGTATTCAAATATACGTATAATTCAAGTGGATATAAGGCACCTGCAGATGGAACCGTTCTGAATCGTAACGTAGCTTCTGATTCTTTATTAAAGTCTTCTCCGCTAATTCCATAGCTATAATGGCAGAGTAGCGCCAGCTCGTTGAGCGAAATGGAGTAAGGAGAATAGGCTCTTCCGGAACGGCGCTTAGCAAGGATATTGAATAGATTGGTTTTTTCACTACCAGGCATCTCTTTGAGATAAGGTTTCAAATCATACTCTTTGCTGGTGGGAAACACTTTATACGGTTGGCACGAGCGTTGGTGGACGTATTTATTGGAGAAACTTTGGATACTTTCAACTTGTTTGCGAATCAGAAACTTATCAAATTTCACATTCTCGTTAAAAATCAAAGCCAACGATTCACCAAAATTTTTAGCTCCATATAGTCCTGAATCTAAGCTTGCTATTAATGCTTTTGATTTTATTGTTTTCATATTATTAAGGGAATGGATGTGGATATACATTTAATTCTTCAAAAGGATAGCATTTGTAGCCTAGTTCCTGCGGTATCGTATATAGTCTTTTTCCGCCCAGGAAATAAAAGGAATACGCACCACCCATTTGTATTAATTGAGGAACGATAACCCTCAGACAATAGAAGCCTGCCTGATTTACATCAGGAGTCGTGATGTCTTTTACTAATACATTGTAACCTTTGGACTTCAGTACGCTGGTAATGTGCCGGATGTTCTCTTTGGTTGAGCGTACAGACTCTTCAAGAAAATCAATCTTTCTGGTCGGCTTTGTTTCCGTCCAGATTTTGAAGACCTCGCACAGTTCTGGTTTTTTTATATATAGTATAGAATGGTCTTCGAAATCCAGTAATGTATGAAAGTTTTCAGAAGGCTGCCAATTCTTTTTCTCTCCTAACAAATATCTGAAATAGCTGACGCTTTGCCCCATTTCGAGAATAACTTTCTTCAATGCTTCGCCATAGGTGTCTCTTGTCGCAGTGCCTACGGCTACAAATTTACCATATTCGGCTTCACCGAAACAGATACCATAAACTGTCGGAATACCTAAATCGTAAGTTATATCCATAAAATGCCACTCGTAGCTTGCTGGAAAACGCTCATGGATAAAATGGCTGATATCCTCGTCTATAATAATTTTTGGAGCGCTTATTTTCTGCCACCAAGTGAGAGAAAACGAATCTCTTTCAATGACTTCATGTAATGCAACCAGCAAAGCCTTGTCCCAATTCGTATGTGCTGCCAAGCCTGTTGATGTACTTACATTTATCCATTGCTTTTCACATGACCAGGGAAGATAGATGCATGCTCCGGGAACCCAGGTTTCTTTCCCATTAGTAATATCCATGCATTTATCCCAATGTAATTCGATATTCTCGTCGAACCGATGGAGAGGATAATTTTCCTGGGCATATTGCTTCTCATGGAACAAGGCATATTCCGAGGGCGGTATAGCGTGTACTTTTAGATTTTTATAAGAACTTAGGATCATATTCTCTTTATTGTAGAATACGGGGCAATACCTTTCTACCGTTTCACCTAAAGTTCCCATAAATGACTTTTGCAGATCAAAGTTACATCCGCTACTTCTTCCTTCATACTTTTCTGCTCCGAAAGCCAGAGTGTTGCTGGGCCAAATACCAAAGCTTACAAGTTTAGGATCGTAATTGAGCCTGGGTAATTTGGATACATGATTTACGATTCCAAACTGATTGGAAATCAGCATTGTACCTTTAATCAGAGAGTTGTTGACTGCATCCATTGTTTTTTTATGTTAAAGAGTTACTGATTCGAGCCACGGAGCCGGATTATAATCCAATGCTGGTTTACATACATGACAAATCGGAGCTTTTATAAAAGTATGCTTTTCTACTTCATAATTGGACGGATTTATCAATATACAACACTTCCAAGTTTCCGGGGGATACCAGGCATAAAGAAACTTCAGCATATCTGCAATTACAATAGCGGAAGCCATATCCTTTACTACCGGTTGGATATTCAAGTCTGGTTTTGCTGATGCTTTCTCTGTTTCAAGGTATTTAACGTAAGAGTCATTGAAGTTGATGAATTCGTCATTGCTCCTTATTCTATTTTTGTAACAATCATAACATCCTGTGTATTTGCCGTGGAAAATCGGCCCAATACTGAATTTTCCAGAGAAAGTCAGTCCTTCAATCAATAACCATGGTTTGCTGTGTTTCAATGCCTTCTCGTTGATAATGTGCATTTTGTACGGATTCCAAGTCAAAGAATCAACAATGATAAAATCGCTGTTACAGAGGATTGACTCAATTGTTTCATCCGACAATTCATCTATTGAGTAGATAACAAAATGTTCTATGTTATATTCGGATGATTTCTCTTTCACTTGGTTGCCAAAATCTGTATTGCCAATATAAGCAATCTTCATTTCTGAAACCGGTTTGTGATTGACTTCATTATATATATATCAGAAATAACAGTGGCACCTTCTGCTTCGAAATTCAGTTCATCTAGAATTCCACATTCTTGTAACTCTTTTACTACATCCAAAAGTTTGTTATAGTCAGCCTTATTTAATAGTTTTTGGATTGTTGAAAAAGATATTTTATCCCGTGTATCGTACAATCTGATCAAGTCTTTAAAAATCAGTTCTTTTTCGGAATCTGTAAATTCTATGGTTGTTGTATCTGTTTTGGTTCTTACTTGATACAGTTTATTGTCATTATCGAAGAATATATCAAATTGTTTCATTGTTTTTTAATTTAATGGGTAAAATCGAAACCAGCTATCTTCCGCTTCTTCCTTTCGTGATGAATCGAAAGATAGTCTGGCTTCAAAAACAGACTTGTTGATTTTTGATAGTTGTTTGAATAACTGCTAAAATCTCATTCTGCGTAACAGATAAATGTGAATAATCGTACCATAAACTAATAATCGTAGTATATGTGTGTGATTTCACAACAACCTCGTTTTTAATGATTTAGAGAATAGCTGACTCAAAACGAGCTACACTCATTTGGCTACTATTAGGCTACAGCAGCCTGTTCCATGGATGCACTGGAGGAGAAAAGTGACCAGCAGCAGCAACATGAATTGCAATTACAGCAACAACCTGAAGCAACAACTTTAGCTGCATAATTTGTGTGGCTTAGTAGTTTTTTCGTTTTCATAATTGTATTATTTTAAAGAAACCTACTCGTAAGCTTTTCGGTATCCGCTCCTGTTTACACAGCCAGGACTGTTTCATATATTTCATTTACAAAATACACATATATAATGTGTGGCAAATATATGGAAATTCTTCGAGATATGCAAGGATTTCTCAAAAAAATAAGCGCCACAGCTTGTTTTTAGTAATGATTAAAAAATAACTTGGTACATTTTCGGAGCCGAGGCATCGGTCTTGAGCAGTGTATTCAATTGATGAAAAACTCCAGAAATGGAACTATATGGTTTCATGGAGAGAGAGAAAAAAATACCAAGTTATTTTTTTATCATTACTTAATTAACATCCCGTAAAAAAATAAAAGAGCCATATCAAGTATGGTAATGAACGATATGGCTCTTAAAGTGTTGAAGTTTCATTATCATCTACCACGAAATACCTTCAGGTACACGTTGAAATGATGTAGAACTGTTCATTAAGCATGTTGTACCCCCGGTTGAGATTGATCTGTCACAATAATAACATCACATCCGCATCCGGCAACATTGTTAGAACATCCTGTCTGAGAGGCTGCCATTTCAGAAGCTCCACCCTTGACTTCAAGCGACTCCATTAAGGATAATTCCTCAACTGAAAAAAGTTTTTGGTTTTTCATTTAATGTAACATTTAATCGCCTTCTTACTGCTTCAGGCATTGCATTCTTTTGTCGTCAAAATTAGAAAAATATATAGTTGAGTTCAAATAATTTCGATGTTTTCTTGCAGGTTTCCTTGCAAAATCATACTTTTGTATGATAATATATAATCTTTCATGTAACATTATATAGTCAAAAAACGTGAACACGTAAAAAACTCCATAGAATGACGATTTTCGATATTTTAAAAGGGTTAAAAGAGGCAGACGACAACACACAGAGTATCCGGAGTCAAGCCACCAGTGATTATTCTCCTTATATAAAAAGTGCCCAAGCTACTGATAGGCTTGGATATGGAAAAATAGTTCTGATTGATTTCTGTCAATATACTTTTCTATATATATCACCATCTATTTTTTCAACTCTACTAAGTATTGTAATATATGAAAGCAAGTAATTATAACTATATAATATACCAAAATAACCAATCTTATTGGTACAATGGGCTTGAACACACTTATTTTAAGCTTCCCAAGGATTTAGGGTTAAAAATAGAGAGGCTACTCACAGACAAAGAAAGAATTGAGTTCATCCCTAAAGTTCTAAAAGACAAGCTATCAGCAAGTGGTTTCATTGTGCCGGATAATACTGATGAGCTTTCAATAATTAGGAAAAGATATTGTGATTCAGTAAACAAGAAGAACTATCTGTTAATCATTCTACCAACCTTGGATTGCAACTTTAAATGTTGGTATTGCATACAAAATCATATACCTTCAAGAATGTCGAAGAGTACAATGGAGAATGTGATGACACACATCAAATATATGATTGATGTACAGAATATAGAATCACTTCAAATCGAATGGTTTGGTGGTGAACCGTTAATGTACTTAAAACAAATTATAAAGCCAATATGTGAATTCGCACAAAAAGAATGTGAGAAAAAAGGTGTAAAATATTCAACAACAGCTACATCAAATGGTTACTTCATTTTCCCCAAAAACATTCCATTAATTCAAAAACTTGGCATGACGCGGTTTCATATTACATTAGATGGACCCAAACAGAACCATGATAAAGTAAAATATCAGAAAGGTTGTGATTCTGCATTCGATCATGTTCTAAACAACATCAACCAATTGCTCAGCAATACAAAGGCTGTTAATATTCTATTGAGAATTAACTATACTGACGAGAATCTAAATTATGAAATAGTAGATCAAATCAACCATCACATTACAATGGCTAATCGGGGAAGAATAACGATTACCCCCAAAAAAGTATGGCAAGAAAAGGTAAGGAAAGATAGATATAAAGACATCGGAGAACTTCTTAATTTATTTGAACAATCTGGTTATAACACAATACGTCTGGACGTTATCACAAACTTCGTTCCATGTTACGCTAGTCGTAAGTATTATAATGCCATTAATTTTAATGGTGATGTTATAAAATGTACGGCATGCAATGATTTGTATGAGAACAAAACTCATGGCATTATTCAAAACGATGGTTCTATTTCTTGGAACATGGATTTTATCAGAAAATATGAGGTGAAATCCTTTGAGAATAAACGGTGCTTACAATGCAAACAACTTCCAATTTGTATGGGGGTGTGTCCAAGGGATAATGAATATGTAAATGCGTGTAAATTCGATGGAATGGATATCAATTTGGAAGATTCGATGGTAAATTACATTGATTCAATGTGTAAATAATTTATATTATGGTGGCAAGAATTTTCACAACGTTATGGTTTGCCTTTGTAGTCTCGTTGATAAGCAGCAACGCACAGAACAGGATATACGGTACGGTGACCGATCCGTCTGGCTGTCCATTAGCCGGCGTTGACTGCGTATTGGCCAGCTTATCTGACACGGCAGCCATTGCTCACACGTTGACGGATTCAAAAGGAACCTTCAGTTTGAATGTAGACGAAGACGGACAGTTCCTGTTGAAATTCTCTTGTTTAGGGTATCGGCCACAACAGCTAACGTGCAAGCGTGGCGATGTCGGAGTGGTCAAGCTGACAGAAAGCATACAGAACCTTTCAGAGGTCACTGTGTCGGCTCAAGGGCTAAGAAGCTTCGGCAACGCAGACATCATCCTGTTAGACAGGCGTGCCAGACAGATGGGAAACAACGCTTTGGAGGCCATCAGTAGCCTGCCGCAATTCAGACTTTCAACAAACAGCGGTGAACTGCTGACGGCAGATGGTAAAATTGTCTTGGTGCTGATTGATGGAATCAGGAGGTCGGTACGTGAACTGATGCTGCTCAAAGCCGACGAAATAAAGACCCTGCACTACTATTCCAATCCGCCTGCAAGGTTTGCGCATGAGAAGATAGGTGCTGTATTAGATGTAGCGACTAAGCGCACCAACAAAAGGCACTATTCACTATATCTCGACACCAAAAACAGTATCACCACAGGATATGGTACCAACTTGATTTCCACCAGTTATAGCGATTCGCTCAACAAGGTGTCTGCGGCATATTTTCTGGACTACAGACATCTTGACCGGAACACCATGGAAAACCGTTATGTCTATCCGGATGTGACGAACGATTACAAGGGTCTGTCGGGTAAATACACTGGTACCTACCACATAGGACAATTATTCTATCAGCGTTTCCAAAACAGCAACCTTTTCAATATCACTTTAGAATATCGTAAGTTTCCGGCTACCCAGCAATACAGTCAACAGCTCTTGCGGACGGGTACATTGGAAGATGCCAACCACAGAAGGCTTCAAAGTGACTTTTCATCCATATCGGCCAACATCTACTTCGGACACACCTTCCGTAAAGGCAACAGTCTGTCGGTCAATGTGGTGAACACTTATTTCAAATCCAATTCGAACAATAATCTAACAAACACCTCGGGAACGGGAACGTTTACCAACGTCGTCGACAACAAGTCTTACTCGCTAATAGCAGAAGCACTTTATACTGACAAACTGTGGCAGGGAAATATACAGATAGGAGCCTACTATCAATACAAAAACCTGCGTCAGACAGACGGGGCATCCAATTTGTCGACAGTGAATACGCAAAAGGAATACCTATACGCCGACTACACCAATCAATGGGGGGCATTGTCCTACAACCTGGGAATCGGTGTGGAGAACAACCGATATAGAACTGCGACGAAGGCAATAGCCAACTACATCCTTATGCGGCCTTCTGTTTCTCTTAATTACCAGCTGCACAAACACAGTTCGCTACGCCTGACGTCGTCCATAGCATCTGCGGTTCCTAACGTCGGTCAGCTCACAGATAGTCGTACCGTCGTGGATGAACGATTCTATCTACAAGGCAACAGCAGTCTGAAGCCCTACCATTTCTACCGCACCGAACTTAGCTTCCAGTATGCGTCGGCCAATAATATCTGGTTTGTCAAACCTTCCGTCAGCCATGCCTACTATCCCAGCAAGAATATGACAGTTGTTTCCGCTGACGGTTCGGACTTCGTGAACCAGATTGTGGGCATCCGCCATGTCAACGAGTATGGCGCATCGCTTGTTCTGAGTTGCAGACCTTTCTCCTGGCTAACTTTACAGCCTTACTATAACTATCTGTCTTCCAAATACAATACGCCTAATCAGCGTGTCAACCACAATCTGAACAATGTCGGAATCTCTTGTCAGGTGGTGGCAGGCAAGTGGCAGTTCATTACCAACCACAATCTACCGATGACCACTGTTGAAGGTGATGTCTTTGAGAAGATTGGGTATAATGCGAACGCATCCCTTACCTATAAATTAGGTGCAATCACCGTGGGTGCCATGTTCATTTACAATCCCGATCCTTCCAGGATTTATGCGGACACTCCTTCATTCCATTTCGTAGAAAAGACCCGATGGGGTAATTTCAAAAATCTTGTGGCACTGACTTTCGTCTATTCTTTGTCAAAAGGCAATTCACGAAGGCATCTGGGTAAAAACATTAATAATAGAGACAACGACTCCGGTCTTACCAAATACAACACAGCAAAATAAATGTCCTTTTATTTTTATAGGCAACATGACGCCATGCAGTGTGGGATTGCCTGCATGGCTATGGTCTGTAAGTATTATGGTAGAAAGTGTTCATTTGAAACTCTATCAAATACCTGTACTATAACCAATGAGGGTGTTTCAATGCAGGCTTTAAAACAATTGGCAGAAGCCTTAGGTTTTGATGTGCTATGTGGAAAAGCAAGCTTGTATCAAATAAAAGACATAAATTATCCTTGCTTACTCCATTGGAACCAAAATCATTTTGTTGTACTATACAAAGTTAAAAAGAACGGATTCTACATTGCAGACCCTGCAAAAGGGCATGTAAAATACGACCTCGAAGTATTTAAGAAGCATTGGGTCAGCACTCAATCGGACGGTGAGGAGAAAGGAATAGTCATGTTCTTGGAACCCACACCAGCATTTTATGAAAAGCAGATGGAGGAACAGCCAACAGAGGAACGCTCGTTCAGATTCCTCTTTGGCTACATCAAGCAATATCGCAAGTACTTCGGGCAGATTGTCTTAGGTTTGCTCGTGGGCAGTTTGTTACAGCTTATTCTGCCTTTCCTCACCCAGTCTATCGTGGATGTGGGCATCAAAAACCAGAATATCGGTTTTATATGGCTGATACTCTTAGGACAACTGATGCTTACCGTGAGCCGTACTGCCATCGACTTTATTCGCCGTTGGCTGTTGCTGCACATCTCGCTGCGCATCAACATCTCATTGGTAAGCGACTTCTTCATCAAGCTCTTAAAGCTGCCGATGTCATTCTTCGATACCAAACTGATGGGCGACCTCATGCAGCGTATGGGCGACCACAGTAGGGTGAACACGTTTCTGACGCAACAGACGCTCAGTATCGTGTTCTCACTCTTCACCTTTGTGGTGTTCAGCATCGTACTGCTATCCTATAATTGGCTCGTCTTTGCCATCTTCATGCTCGGCAGTCTGCTTTATGGCGGTTGGCTTGCACTCTTCCTCAGGCGCAGAAAGGTACTTGACTACGAACTCTTTGAGCAGCAAGCCATCAACAACAACAAGACCTACGAGTTTATCACCTCCATGCAGGAGATAAAGCTCCAAGACTGCGAGCAGCGCAGACGCTGGGAATGGGAGGACGTGCAGGCAGACCTCTTTGGAGTGCAGATGAAATCGTTGAAACTCCAACAGACACAAGAGGCAGGCAGCATCTTCATCAATGAACTGAAAAACATCGTCATCACGGTGGTCGCAGCAACAGCCGTCATTCATGGACAACTCACGCTGGGTATGATGCTTGCCGTGCAGTATATCATTGGGCAACTCAACTCACCTGTCGAGCAGTTGATGAGTTTCTTCTATTCGGTGCAGGATGTAAAGATAAGCCTTGAACGTATCAATGAAATCCACCGTATGGATGATGAGAACGGAAAGCAAGGATTGGAAACAGCAGTGAAAGAAGAAAACGAAGGCATAGACCTTGAAAACGTAAACTTCAAATACGACCCTCACGCACTGAAAACTATTATAGATGATGTTAGTCTCACTATCCCCAAAGGTAAGGTAACAGCCATTGTGGGCGCATCGGGCAGCGGTAAAACAACGCTCATCAAACTCATGTTAGGCTATTACCCCGTATTGGGAGGTCAAATAACTATTGGCGGAACAGATGTAAACGCACTTAATAAGAAATGGTGGCGCAGGCAATGTGGCGTGGTGATGCAAGACGGTGTGATATTCTCCGAGAGTATAGCAAGGAACATTGCCGTAGATGACGGCGAGATTGACAAGGAGCGATTGCAGAAAGCTGCTGAAATAGCTTGTATTCATGACTATGCAATGGGACTGCCCTTAAAATACAACACTAAGATCGGTCGCGATGGCGTTGGTTTGAGTCAAGGACAGAAACAGCGTATCCTGATAGCAAGGGCAGTGTATAAGAATCCCGACTATATCTTTCTTGACGAAGCCACCAACTCGCTCGATGCCAACAATGAGCGTATGATAGTAGAACATCTTGATGAGTTCTACAAAGGCAAGACGGTGGTTATCGTGGCACACCGCCTAAGTACGGTGAAGAATGCTGATCAGATAGTGGTATTGGATAAAGGCAAGGTGGTAGAAATTGGCAACCACGAAGCACTCACAGCAAAGCGGGGTGCATACTATAACCTCGTAAAAAATCAGTTAGAATTAGGCAACTAACAGCAGAAAGGAATATTATGGCAGACAACGAGATAGAACTCCGCAGCGAGAAAGTAAGGCATATCATTGGCGAGATACCGTCAAGGATTGTCCGTTATGGTATCACGATAATCACCATTGTGATATTGGGACTATTGGTGGGCGCATATTTTATACCTTATCCCGAAACCATCAGTGCAAAGGTGCAGATGACAAATGCCCATCAAGGCACAATAACCGTTCCCTATAAATACGTGAATACGATAGCAAGAGGAATGACAGCGAACATCGAAGTTGAGGGTTACGATGCAGAAACATACGGAGTTGCAAATGGTGTAATAACAGCCACATCGCATACACCCCGACAAACGGCAGAAGGCAGCGTATTCACGGCACAGGTAAGGATAACGGATTGCAGGTATAAAATTATCAGCGGAATGGTGGGCACGGCATCTATACTTATAAGCAATGAAAGCGTGCTCCAGAGGATAGTCAAGCAAATAACAAATAGCATATAATTCCCTTTTTAACCGTAATGAAGCAGTGAAAGAAGAAAGGCAAATGTAGTTACTGCGTAGTACAATTATTTTGAGCAGCCAACTACACGTTAATCCTTTCTCTTTCACCGCTTTAACTCTTATTGTAGTAATGTAGTAAGATATAATCGGTGAAAGAAAAAGGAAATATATTCATTAGTTCTTGGTATTGCCTAACAGGAAGATTGGCGTTACAATGGCAGACTCTGTCTGCAATCTTCTACTGATGTACTTTCTGAATAAATGCGCTTCCATGCTGTCCAATAGAAAGGACAGGGCAATGATTGTTGAGAGCGGATAAAGTGATGCATAACCAACACACTCTCTACCATTGATAACTTCTTCTTGGCCTGCACCCCTTTCATCGGGATGCAAGTTGGAAGATTTTATTATCGCTTGAAGCCTATGATTGAGTTTTCTCCACGTCACACCGAAGAACCTCGCAAGTTCTCCCTCCGTCATGGCAATCTCGCCTTTACCCTTGTGGACAACCTGCATATTACTCCCCCAATCAAAGTAACTGCGATGATTGTACGTGCTATTTTTGCTCTTTGAATTATTGCTTGCTTTCATGCCGTTTCCTCCATTTTACAGGTTGCAAAATCCGAAGGTTCACAAGCCTCTCTCTCCGCAATTTCTTTCTCTTTTGCAGATTGCTTGGCAATGAGCCTGTCCATATCCTCCGAAATCTTCCTGTCCGTCACCTGCGCGTAAATCTGCGTGCTTGATATGGAGGCGTGCCCCATCATCTTGGCAATGCTCTCAATGGGTATTCCTGCACTTAAACTCATTGTACCGAAAGTGTGCCTTGCCATATGATAGGACAACCGTTCTCTGATACCGCAAGCCTTGCCCACAATGCACAGGTTCTTGCCCATTACGCTACGGCTGCAACTACGGGGGAAGACAAGGCTGTCGCCTTTTTCTTTCACCGTCTGCAGTTCTTCGTTTCCCTCCTGTTCTTCCCAACAATGGCGGATAATGGCCTCCGCTATTGGATGCAGCGGCACAACGAACTCCACCTTTGTCTTTTGACGTTCCTTTCGGATATACTTCCTCCCGCCCGCTGCCGTTTGGATATGCCCATATTGCAGAGTTTCCATATCAGCGATTGCCAGTCCCGTAAGACAGGAAAAGACGAACATCAGCCTTGCCAATTCCGCCTCGCTGTCATTCATTTTCATTGTCGCAAGTTTAGCAACTTCACTCTTTTGCAGGAAGCGTATCTTCTTTTCTTCTTTCTCATACTTGGCATGCTCAAAAGGATTGCAGCGAATAATCCTCTTGCTGACCGCACGGAACATCAGCCTGCTCAGCCAGCAGAGATAGTTGTTGATGGTCGTTCCCTTTAATCCGCGCTTTTTGAGAAAGAAGCGATATTCCTCAAACAAGTCCTCCGTAATGGTGGAAATGGATATGTCCTGCAATCCTTTATCTTCCACAAACTCACGGAGGTTCTTGTCAGAATGGGACAGATTCAGATAAGTTCCCTCCGCCCTTGACTTTCCAACGCTTTCCTTGAGTGCTTGCAGCTCCGCCCTGCTCATGGCAAGGAGGGTTGACGGATTCTCTGTTATGCCTTGCAGGTGGTTCTTGATAAGTTCAGCACTTACCACTCCGTCCCTTGTCAGTATATCCTGATAGGTCTTTTCCACAATTTCCCTGAACTCATGGAGTCTTTGATTGGTTTTCCTGTCTGTCGTCAAGCCCTGCTTGGTGTTCCACTCGGAGGGATTGCATTCTTCGCCCGTGGTAATGGTTGTGCTTTTTCCGTCTATGGTGATACGGCATAGAATGGCGGTATTGCCATCTGCCTTAATTTTCTGTCTGTTGATATAGAACATTATCTTGAATGTACTTCTCATTGTCTTGATGCTTTAATGTTTTGATTGATTGGATGAAAAAAAATAAGATGATGAGACTTTATCGTTAGATAGTCAGCTGCATATCACCTGTAAAAGAGAGGAAAAGGTCGAACTCCTCAAAAAGTTTCAGTGGAGTTACTTTGGCATAGCGTTCCGTCATGCTTATGTTGGAATGTCCCAGCATCTTGCTTACCGTTTCAATAGGCACACCCTGTTCAAGCGTGATGAGTGTTGCAAAGGTGTGCCTTGCGGTATGAGTGGTAAATGGAAACGATATGCCTGCACGAAGCCGCAGGGCTTTCAGACAGGTCTGATAGCTCTTGTACTTGATATAGGGAAGCAGTGTTTCCCTTTCATCGCAGTGAAACCTCTCTATCAGCCTAATGGCTTCGGGCAATAACTTGATACGGCAGGGTACGCCTGTCTTGTGGCGGTTGAATTTCAGCCACATTTTGCCTTCATCATCACGGACAAGGTGGGACTTGCTCAGTTCCATCAGGTCGCAATAGGCTGCACCAACATAGCAGGCAAAGAGGAATATGTCCCTTGCCGTTTCCATTTCTTCCTCCAAATCCTCAAAGCAGAGAGCCTTCAGCTTTTCCAACGCTTCCTTGTCGAGTGCCTTGGGGAGTTTCTTGTTGCCCTTTGATATCTTAACCTTGTCAAAAAGGAGCGTGTCTGCCAATCCCTCACGGTATGCCAATCTGCATACCGTCTTCAAATGCGTGGCTACATTATAGAACGTGCTTTCCTGAAAACCACACTCACCTAAGAAATACTGCTGGAACTCATGGATAAAATCCTCTGTAAGTTGCGAGAATGCCAAGTCCGAAACCTTGTACTTCCGTTGAATAAACTTCTGTAAATGTATCCGGGTGGAGTGGTAGCCGTGTATGGCTCCTTCCTTGATGTCTATACCTACATGGTTTTCTTTTTCCTTGATGAGTATGTCCAGCCTTTCGATGAGCATGCACCGTGTCTGCACGCTGCCCTGAAACTGCTCCTTCACATCGGTTGCGTCAAACGGGCATCCTTTGGAGAGCAGGGACTGATAAGCAGACTGAACGGACAGCAACAGGTTTTCCAACCTGCTGTTCACTTCCACCGCCTCACGGCTCTTTCCGTCCATTCGGCTCTCACGGGGATTCCACAAATCGGGATTGCAGGAGAGTTTGCAACTGAACTGGGCAATGGAACGGTCGATGGTTATCCGCCCCATAATCGGGGCTTTGCCCGACTTGTCAAGACCGCTCTTTTTGAGGTAGAGCAACACCTTCATTTTTCCTTGTTTCATACGCTTTAATTTCTGTGGGCAAAGTTACCCGAATTAAAGCGTTCCTCACTTACGCAGAAAACTGCCGACCGAAGCAACAGCCACACGAGCGAAAATAATTCAGTTACCGAATATTACTCCATCGTTACCTATGCTAGAATCGGGTAACGTTCTGGTAACTGAACTTCTGCCTAAATCTGCATATTGCTGCCCTTTTTGAAAGAGGCAGTTTTATGCAAATTGTTCCGTTTCCTGCTTATTATCAGTCAGTTTACACCAACTTCGATTTTACTTCATTTGGGTCAGTCGTAAAACCCAGTTGCAAGCCTTCTCCTCTCAGGCACATAATTTCATAAGCCTGTAAAGGAAGAAAGGA
>NZ_JBWPJP010000036.1:0-19979 GCF_056583855.1 Prevotella sp. C0209C1
ATGAAGACATCAAATCAGTGTTTGAGGAAGAGGAATATCTGTATGATAACAAATCTCATATCTATATTGCAAGGGATGCCTTTGGGAATATAATTGGCTGCATTAGGAGTTTTCATTGGGATAAACACAAGATTCTTCCTATCGAAAAAATATATGGGATAAACCCACTAAATGCTATTCATCAGGAAAGTAAATATAGTTTTTGGCATATCGGACGCTTTGCCGTTGCAAAGGATTCGGGAATATCTACATTGACATTGTTCAAGCGATTAATGGCATTGGCAGTAAAGCCGATAGTTGAGGACAACCATAGTATTTACAACCGATTATTACTCAATATTTTATAGATAATAAGTCAGAAATATGGTTGTTATTTTTAATTGCACATTCTAAAAGGTGAAGATTTAACGCTTTTATTGATTATTAACTCAAAAAGGACATCAACTTGGGTCGTTTCTTCTCTTTTCCTTGCTATTCGTTTCCGATATTCCACTTTTGTTTTGGTCTATCTCATATGTACTGCAAAGGTATTGATTTTTGTTTGATATTGCTCCTTGCTTGCTCCTTGTCGTAGATTAATTTTCACACAGGAATTTTTGTTCTCTTTCTATAGGGGCTTGAAACAATCCATTTATTGGAAACAATTAAAGACGGAGCTGGTTTGCCCCAGTGCTTTTTAAGAAACAGGGCAATTATTTTATCTCCACAAAGGCTCTTGTTCCCAATTATGAGGAAAGCCTAATAAACGAGTTCTTACTGATGGGTATTTCGATAAAAGCTGCTTGAAATCTGCAACAAAAGTGTTGCCCATAGAAATGGAGTTAAGCCAATACACCACATAGCAGAGTTGCGGATAAAGTGTTTGTTCACGGAACGAGAAATCCGTAATCCATGTGTTTGGCATACGCATAGGCATCATTGGCTTGACAGGAAAGACCCGATTTGACAGTCTTGAATGATGGGCGCAGCAATTACGAAGTACGGGTCTGGGTACGGATTAAAAGGCTAAGTGATTATTTCCAGTCATTTAGCCTTTTTAATTATCTAATTTTTCCCCACATTTTCCCCACAGCTGTCTATTTATATATTTTAGAAACATATTTTTCCGTAAAGTTATGTACCTTTGTCGGCAAATAAAGATATTCTCGTCAAACAAATATAAATAATATAAACATGGAAAAAAACAGAAAAAAACAAATCGTAGTTTTGAGTATAGCTTTAGTTTGCATTTTCATCTTGGTATTTTCATTGTTCCATAAATCAGCGACAAAAGATAGCGCAAATCCTCCTTTAACAAATGTTTTGACTGATAGCATTTCTCAAATTGTCTCAGCTTGTCCTGGCGAAATTGGTGTGGCGGTTATTGTTAATAACAGAGATACGGTTAAGGTCAATAATAAGAGTGTTTATCCTATGATGAGTGTGTTTAAGGTTCATCAGGCATTAGCTCTTTGTAATGACTTTGACAATAAAGGAATTTCACTTGATACCTTAGTAAATATAAATAGGGATAAACTTGACCCAAAGACTTGGAGTCCTATGCTGAAAGATTATTCAGGGCCAGTCATATCATTGACAGTGAGAGATTTGCTGCGTTATACTCTTACTCAGAGTGACAACAATGCAAGCAACCTTATGTTTAAGGATATGGTTAATGTCGCTCAAACAGATAGTTTTATAGCCACACTCATTCCTCGTTCAAGTTTTCAGATAGCTTATACGGAAGAGGAAATGTCGGCTGACCATAACAAGGCTTACTCTAACTATACATCTCCTCTTGGTGCTGCAATGTTGATGAATCGTTTGTTTACTGAAGGTCTTATCGATGATGAGAAACAAAGTTTCATTAAGAATACGTTAAAAGAATGCAAAACAGGTGTAGATAGGATAGCAGCTCCACTTCTTGATAAAGAAGGGGTTGTTATAGCGCATAAGACAGGTTCAGGTTATGTTAATGAAAATGGTGTTCTTGCAGCTCACAATGATGTTGCCTATATATGTCTGCCTAATAATATCAGTTATACCTTAGCGGTATTTGTTAAGGATTTCAAGGGAAATGAATCACAAGCGTCACAATATGTTGCGCATATATCAGCTGTAGTATATTCTTTATTAATGCAAACTTCAGTAAAATCTTAAACTGCACTTGCTTTGATAATTAATGATAAACAATCTAAAAGCACTCTAATCGTTATCGGAGTGCTTTTAGATTACTAATCAAATTGCTTCTATTATAATTTGAATCCTCTACTTTTTCTTTCTTCCTGTTGCGGCACTCTTGCTCCATATCTAAGCCTGTGCCATTGCTCCCTGAACCAGTCGGCAATCGGCTTCCTGTTTATTGTCAGGTTCAGCCTGCTTTCATCGTCAGGGTCATTTTCCACCCTTAAAATATCATCCTTTATATCAAAGTTCCGCCTGTGTTGCTCGGAATAGATTTTACCGCTACATTTCAGGGCTTCTTTTTTGACTATAAGACTTTCAGTCATTTCTTTAGAGAATCCCAGCATGGCACAAAACTTTTCCATGCGCAGCATTTCCCTGAACATCGGAAACCACCTGAAAGCCTTGTCTATGATTCTGGCGAGCCGTGACAGTTCTTTTTCTTTCATGTCAAGTTCCTGCCTGTGCATTTCTCTGAGATTGTGGATTTGCGTATCATGCTGTTTCTGCATCTGCTGTACTTGGCTCTGCAATTTTTCAATATTGGTGTTCCGTTTTGAAACCTCGTCTTGCAGTTTTTCGTTGGCACGTTCCAGTTCTTTCAGTTTTCCACTCCCGAAAAGAGAAGCAACTCCACTAGTTATGGCTGTCGCTGCCGTGGTGGCTGTCTTCTTTAACTTGTCAGTGCGTATTTCTGATTTCACCTGTTTCAGTTCCTGCTCGGCAAGATTTATCTGTTCTTCTTTGTGCCGTTTGGCTGCATCCATGCGTTGCAGTTCAGCTTTCTGCTTCTCAATGATAAAGTCGTTCCGTTCCAGATGCTCCTTACCAGTGACAGCCTTTGACTGCCCGCGTTCCATCAGCAGGATGTCGGATGCAAGGGTCTGCATCTGCATCATGTCATCGTCATTGAGCTTTCGGCTCTTTCCTGTTTCGTGGTTCATCCAGTCGAAAACGATATGGGCATGATAGTTCGGCTTGAACCATCTGTCCCCGACTTTGAAGCTTTCCCTGTCTTCCGCTTCCGGCTGACCGTTCAGCCAATGCCCTTCATCCTTGTGCAGGAAGATTTGCAGCGGTGTGATTCCCCAGCGTCTTTGACACTCCTCACCGAATTTACGCACGTCTGCCAGTGTGGTGTCCGACCTGACAAGCAGCACTCCTTCACGTATGGGGGAGCATCCCGCAATCTTGACTATTTTACCGTTCTTGCCTTTGCGTTCACGCTCCTTTTCCTGCATGGCACGTCCGGTCTTTTCCTTTACCATCTGTCTGATATTGTCATAATGCATCCGCAAATCCGGACTGCCGAAGTCGGGATTTATCCACTGTTCGTTATCGGTGGATAGTTCAGGAACGACATAGATTCTGGACTCTCCGATGTGGCGCATGTATTCGGCAGTCCTCCTGTTGTGAGCCTCGCTCGATGCGATGTTGCAGGGCTTGATATGTATGCTTGATTTTGTTGCCATAGATACTTGTTTTTTGGTTTGTACTTTATTGTTTGCTTTTCCGCTGTCCGTAAACGCATGGGGTTCTTAGGGGTGCAACCCATAAGCGGAGATTGCAAAGAGAGGGTCACTCTTTGCTCTGGGTTCTCAGGGGAGAAACGCCCTGAGTGGGTCATTAGGGTAAAACCCTAATCCCCTCGGGAGAGCCCACAACTACGTAAGCGGAGCGTGTAGTTATAGTGGGCTATATCAATGGCAAGCCATTGTCTGCAAACTCCAGCCTACGGCTTCCGCTCTCCTCCGTCAGGGAGGTTTTTCATCATCGTTGCCGATTGGAGATGCACCGACCAGCACAAGGTCTAAATCGTCTATCAGTTTTTGCAGGACGGGATTCTTCTCTATCATCCGCTGGAGGATTCTCTCAGCCTCGACCAAGTGGTTGGCTGTACTCATCACCTTGCCCTCCCGTATCTGAAAGATAATCCAATCGGCTATGTCGATATGGGCTTCTTTTTGTTTCGGGGTGGCATTCCTTTCGATGATGTCCGAAACCACCACCTTACAAAAGTACATGCTCTCGGCTCGCTGTTTCCACTCGGCATAAGCATCGGCATCGGGAAAGAGAAGCACGGTTCGCCCTGACAGTACACGGAGTTTCTCTTCTCTCATCTGACTCTTACCACCCGTAGCCAGCCATACATAATCGGGGAAGATAGCAGAACCGATAACGGCACTCTTCTCGGATTCCACCAAGACCACCACCTTGTCGGGATGCGTTTTCAACAAGTGTTCCCCGAAAAGGCATTGGGATAGTTGCCAATCCTCTGCCAACACACGCTGCTTTTTCAATATGCTGTGTATCCAGTTCACTGCCGATGTCTGTCCTCCCTTGATACGGTGTCCGTCTTCGGGATTGTACTGCATCACCTTTCCCGTGCGTACCTTGCCCGTCCTGTCTATCTGCCAAAAGATAACAGAGCCGTCACGGGTAGCCCCCAAACGGTATTCCTCCAACAACCGCTTCAACACCTCTTTCGCCTTGTCGCCATAGTAGGAAGTAAGGAGTGTGAAGAGGAAACGGAAGAAATTGCTACGCTCGCTTTGCGACTTCTCCACATAGTGAGGGGGAATATAGCCGATGGCTGTCGGCTTACTTTGCTGCTTCACTTTCTTCTGCTCTGCTCTTTGCCTGTCAAAAGAGAAATCATTGGTAGTTCTGTGTTCAGGATGCTCTTGAAAATACTCTTTCGGAGTGTAGTGATACCCACAACCGCTTTCGTGGTTACATCTGCCGACCGATGGATGCAACGGCACATTATTTTCGTCCACGTAATAGACGAAAGAATGCCTGTCTCCGCATTTGGGGCAGGTATGCCGTGTTGCCGTTCCTTTATACTTCTGTAATGAATAATTGCCCATAGCTTAGTCCGTTTTTGATGGTTGATTGTCGGCTGTCCCATCCTGTCCCATTGTCCCACACTCTAAGGGTTGGGACAGTGGGACACTTGGGACACCTGCGTTTTTACTCTCTTTGCTGCGCTGGATGATACGGTTTACGGTGGACTTGCCACAATTCACCTGTGAGGCTATCTCCCTGACGGACTTGCCCGATTGGGAGAGTTGCAGAATTTGGCAATCCCTTTGGCTTGATTCATTGTCGCCCAATTTTTTCAAGTGTTCCTTTTCCGTGGAATAGCCCCTGAACACGAACTGCAAGAAAGCATCCACCTTGTCAATCTCGTAAACGATTACATTATCCGCATCATGAGAGAACGTGCCATAGCGCACTTTAAGCTGCTTCACATAGCGAAGCCCTCCGTCTTGGGCACTTTTTCCAATGGTGAACACGCTGTCAAAGAAATTGTAGAGCCGTTTGCTTCCGGCAAGGTCGTTGGATGTGATGGGACAATCCAAAGAGCGTTTGGGCGTATGTGCTAGGACAAGGATAGAGAGCGCATATCTCTTTTTGAGATTGTTCAGCTGAATCATCAGCCGTCCTGCGGCATCGCCTTTCTCCATGGCGCAACACAGGTAGGTAAGATTGTCAATGATGAAAATCTTGCAGTCGGTCTGCACAGCCATCTGTTCAATGCCGCCTATGATAGCTTCCTCAAAGTTGGCATCCAAAAGCTGGTTGCAGTCAATAGACACCCGATAGAGTTTGTCGGGAAAGGTGTAGAGCTCTCCATGCTCGTTGGTATAGCGGAGCTGGAACTGCTTTTCGGACAGTTCAAAGTCCAGATACAGCACATTGTCGGTTCGGGCGATGCGGTCGGCTATCTGCACGGCAAGGATGGACTTGCCCACGTTGGAATCGGCAAACAAGCAGGAGAGTTCCCCCTCGTACCAAAAGCTGTCCCACAGCGCACGGGGCGTAGGCAATAACGATGCTTCAAGAATGGTTTGGTTTGCCGTCTTGATATTCATCATGCCTACACTGTCGGGCATACCGTTATGCGCTTGGGATGCTTTTGTGAGGTCGCCACGTATCAGGTTGATATAGTTCTTATCCTCTTCCATATCATTCACCAGTTACGTGGGTTGGGCTTGCGACGGTGGGAAGAGGATAAGGACTTGTTCAGTTCCTCGTCTGACAACGGTATGGGATTCTTTCGGGCGGTTTCCAGCCACTTGTCCAGTTCGTCACGGTAAAGGCAATAGCGTTTGCCGGGCTTGGTGGCAGGGATTGTCCCTTCTGACAGTTTCATGTAGAGCGTACCCTTAGGGATACCTAAATACTCTGCTGCCTCGTCCACAGACATGGGCACGTGGGTGTCCACCGTTTTGGCATTGTTCACACTGCGCTGCTCGGCGAGCAGGCTTTTCAGGCTCATCACTTCGTCTCGAAGCTGAGCGACAACCTCGGGGAGGTCGTTGAAGGTAAGAATTGATTTTTCCATTCGCGTACTCGTCTCTTTTGTAAGACTTGGCGCAAAGGACTGAAATGATATATCCGTGAATATCTCCACGACACGTCATTGCAAAATAATTCCCGAATAATTAAGCCCAGCCATAAATGACGGGTAAAATTACTCGGGAAACGATGTAAAACAGGCGGTTATGAGTTACCGGATGGTTGTCGTTGGTGTCGTGATTATCCTAATTCCGCACATAATCCTCGGGATAGTGGAAATCAAGTTTGCCGTTTTCGGGTTCATCAATGGGAATTTCCGTCTTTAACGGCTCTACCTTGAAATTCTTGATGGTTGATAAGTCTGTATCAGCAAACGATTTCGGGAAAAGGGCTTTGATGAACTTGGCACGGTTATCCCCATTGTAGTATCTCTTGTACAGGAAACGCTCAGAGATATTCCATACGAAGTGACGGAGTGGAATGTTGTTGATGTCTTTGGTAAACGGTCTTTGTATGGGCTTCGGGGTATAAGTGTTAAGATTCATCCATTTGTCCACCTCAGTACAGATGTGGTTCACGGTTTCTTGGTCGGCAATGCGAGGCAGGTAATAATGGCAATACTCCATGACCATGCGGATGCGCTCTTCCTTTTCCCGTTGCTCTCTGCTTGCGTAATTGGCACGGTTCTTTTCGTGAAGATCCGGGGCGATAGTAAGCTCTATCGGTTGTGTTTGGATAAGTGTCTCTTCTTTTGTCGGGGATGATTCGGGTACAGGCTCAGGGACTGATGTAGGTCCAGGCACAGATGTGGCTTCTTCAAGTGTATTTTGTGACAGTTCTTCCTGCACCTCTATGGCTTCGGCAATCGTTTCTTTCTTGCCGAACTTGATTTTGTAGATTTCGTATGTATCAAAGATAAGTGTCTGAAAGGAGAGATAGAGCAACCATCCCAACAGGTTACAGCATACGAATACTATCCACCTGACAAAGTTGTCTTGGTTGAAGCTGTCCGCTATTACCAGCGTGGCAATGGAAGATATTAGGACGATGGCGAAGCCGACAAAGCCCAAGATGATGTATTTGTCCTTGATTGATGATTCCATATTTCGTTGAGAGATTGAATGTTCCTGTATTATTTTGTGCAAAGTTAATGCTATTTTTCCCAATTACTGCCCGTTATTTGCGGTTAGAACGGTCTTTTTCAATGTATTTCACGAAATGTCATCATATCATACTCTGTTTCATACTCTGAGGGGCTTATAAATGGTGGCATCAAGCCAAAAACATAGAGGGGCGATTATAGCCTTGTAGCCATAACCGCCCCTCTGAATACCTGTCAATGTGAGACATTTATGCCTCCTTGCGCTTCAAGGTTATCTTGTCCACCACCTGACACATCTGCTGCGCTGCTATCTTGGAATAGATTTGTGTGGTGGTAATGTTCTTATATCCGAGATAGGCTTGGATGACAGCCATGTCCGTTCCCATTTCCACGTGCAGGCTTCCGAAGCTGTGGCGGGTACAGTGAAAGGTGATTTTCTTGGTTATCCCTGCTGCCGTGAGCCACCGTTGGAGTGGTCCTTGCAGCATCTTGTCCTTGAAATCCTCAAAGATAAGTCCCTCGCCCCGTTCTCCCAGCAGTCCATAGGCTTCATCACTGATGGGGTTATGCACTATTTCTTTGGTTTTCTGCATACGGGTGGTAACGAACATCCTGCCGTTGGTGTATGGTTGTATCTGCTGCCACGTGAGCTGTCTGATGTCGCTCTTTCTCAGTCCCGTAAGACAGGCGAAAAGAAAAGCTTTTTTCAAGACCTCCTCCTCACAGGGTGTTTCGGCAAGCCGTATCAGTTCCTCTTGGCTCAAATGCTCCCTGATGGTGGGAATGCACTCGATGCGGTCTAAGAAGCCGTTTGGGTTCTCCTTTATCTTCCTGTCACGGTAAGCGGTGTGCAGCACGGCACGGAAAGTTGACCAATAGCCTGCTGCGGAGTTGATGTGCAGCTTTTGGTTGGTGTGGATGGATTGGGGTGCATCAAGCAGGTATTCCATGAACTTGCGGCACAAATCCACATCCACCTCCTCAAAGGTGCATTTGCCGTTCACGAACCGCTGGAAATGCTTGTATACGTGCTGCCACTTGATATTCTTGCGGTCAGCCAGTCCTTTGAAATAGGCAAGGAAATCGCCCTTCATCTTGGTCTTGTCAAAAAAGCCGTTGTTTTCATTGAAAATGGCTTCGTAGCGCTGGTTGCGCAGGATGACCGCTTTCTTCATCATGCGTGCGTTGAAGTCCCGTTCCTGCTGGTTTGCAGGTTTGGCGAAGATGTAAATTCCTAAGGCTTCACGTGTAATCACTCTCATGGTGACATTGTCACGGTAGCCGGGATAGTAGTCAAGGCATAGTGAATACTGTGTCCCGTTCTTAATCTTGCGCTTACGCAAGGTAACTGTTTTGCATTTACTCATAATAATTATGTTTTAATTGGTTGTATACATTTTGGAGTTGTATCCATGTTTCCGATGGCAAAGGAACAACGTGAAATATCCGTGAATACCTCCACGATACATCATTTTGAAATAATTTTCGATAATCCCGATTTTTCACGGTTATTTGTTCCTTTCAGCCATGACACGCTCCACATCTGAGCGCAAAAGCAGGTTTTTCACACCCACCTTTATCTTTTCGATGTGCTTCACCTTGACGATATGGCAGATGTTGGCTGACGAAAGACCATAGATTTGCTGCACCTGCTCAACGGTATAGTAGCGTTCATCGTTCACAAGGTCAGTTCTGCGGAGTTCGTTCAAATGTGATTTGGAGTAATAGATACGCCCGTACTCTCTTTTAGTGGGTATCTTATGGCGATAGGTGTAGGCACGGAGTGCGGTCGGCTTCATGCCGAACAGTTCCTCCACCTCCTCGGTCAGTAGCCAGTCGGTAATTTCGCTAATATCAACTGCCACACCGAAAAACTCGTCAATATGCTTCTTGCTGTAATAGTTCTTTCCTGCGATACGGCAGATGGGGATATGGTTACGCTTGGCGGAAGTGTAAAGCCATGACTGCTTTACCTTAAAAAGGGACATCACCTCCTCGCCCGAATAGAAGTCCAACACTTCTTCGCTTTCCTTTTCCCTTTTTTCTCTTTTGGCAGGTAAGGAAGATGAAGATGATTTCCTTGGTGTGGAGGTGTTGCCGGGCAGGATGCGGTGATAGGGATTGCCCTCCAACATCTGCTCGATGTCGGCTCTGCGGATGAATGCCATGCGGTTGCTGATGCGTGAGGCTTTCAGCTTGCCGATGGCTACAAGTTTGTAAATGTACTGTCGGGAACAGCCCATGAGGATGGCTGCTTTGGAAAAGGTGAGATACTCCTGATGCTGTATCTCCATCAAGGGTTGGGCGACTTTGAAGAGGTTGTTCTTCTGCATCACTCTGGCTCGTTTGGCTTCTGCCTGACAAGCCTCACTGCAATATCTTTGCATACCGCTTCGGGTTACAAAGGACTTGCCGCAAAAACTGCATTTTCTGGTTGCTTTCATACCGTTTTATCGTTTAATGGTTCATTTCTTCAATCCTATATCTCTGAAATGGTAAACGGATGTGAACGGAAGTCAACCATTGTCGCTTTTCTACACAGTGTGACTGTTTCCGCATATCGGGGCGGTTATTGTCGCTTGTCGTAAACGGTTGTAAACCCTTGTCAACTGTCTGCACGGTGTGACAAAAAACAAGCCCCGCAAATTCTCCACGTCAGAAATACGTCTCAAAAATATGTGGAAATTTGGGAAGCGACAAATGGCAACCGAAAAGTGTTAAATTTTAGAATATGCTGGTAATTAAAGATTTACACTCGGATATTTCTGATTAGTTTTGGTTGTTCTATGGTTATAAATACAAGTACAGCTATATGATTGCAGAGATTGACAGCAAACTACTGAAAGTAATGAAGGTTTTAGGATTTGGCACTCGCCAAATCGGAAAATCCATCGATTACCTGACATCAGAAACCGTCCCCGTATGTTCCAGTAAAAGAGGTATCAATGGCTTCTTTTCCAAATATGGTGAACTTTGCAAGGCAGCATGATTACACTTTTGTGTAATATTTCAGACAACAAATTCAGAATTACACAAAAGTGTAACGATATAATTTGGAGATACAAATATATTTGCAACAGAAATAATCAAGTCGACAAGATTATAAAACAGACCTCACTGTTCAAAGGAAGCAATGCCGGAAGCTAAAAGATGGCAAAAAAATATTATTATTAATGAGTAAAATTAAATTCAGAGAACTCGTTAGTCCTAATGATGTTCTCACAGATGGCTTAAGCGACATACATGGTGGTGGCTTTTGGAAGGATTTGTTAGATTCGTTACATCTATGTGGAAGTGGATGCTCTACAGGAGAAAGAAAACCCACAACAACAAAAGGCAATACCACAGATAACTCATCTCAAGAACAAAGTTCTGAAATAAAATCTTAAAAAAATGAGAATAAATGAAATTGTAGCTCCTAAGGATAAGCTAGACGAATCCTTAGAAATGATTAAAGGTGGAACGTCGTCAGAACTACGTTTCTGTATTAAAGGTTGTCACACTGGTGGACTAAAGCCCAAGCCAAATACATCTACTACATCAACAGAAACTACATCTAAAGATGAAACAGCTAACATTCGTGTTAGCGATAGTAATCTACAGTAAATTTTCTATTATTATGTTTATTGCGAATAGGAGATTTTTCTCCTATTCGCTACATAAATAAAAAAAGTATGAAATGGTCACAGTTTAATTTTTTATTCCACTCTGATAAGATTGGATATTGCTTGCATAATACAAGGATGCTTTCTTTAATAAACTTGGATAAAGAATCCTATGAAACTTTGTGCTTAGTAGAAAAACATCCAGATAGGGCGGAAGCACTTCTTGACGAAGATACATATAAGTATTTTGTAAAGAATAAAGTTCTCGTCAAAGAATATGAAGATAAAGATTATATTAATAAGCTGTCATATACTAAACGCTATGCATGTGCAGAAGAGAGTAAATTAGGTATTGTCTTATGTCCAACATTGGGTTGTAATTTTGCTTGCCCATATTGTTATGATGATAAATTGTCTTCCAAACCTATGTCTGTAGAAACCCAAATGAAGGTAATAGACTTTATCAATATGTATAAAGATAAGAAAAAAGGGTTTACTTTAAACTGGCATGGCGGTGAACCTTTATCTTCATTTAAAACCATCAAGCAATTTTATGACTTGGTAGAGAAATACGCCGAACTTCCACTGCTCCATTCTTCTATGGTTTCAAATGGATACTTATTAAATCAAGAAATTTGTGAATATCTTGAGTCTAAAAAACTTAATTATTTACAGATAACAATTGATGGTAATAAGGTTACGCATAATAAAACACGTATACTAAGAAATGGTGAAGGCACTTTTGATCAGATTATCCACAATATAGACATTGCTGTAGAATATATGCCAAATTGTACTATTGGTGTTCGAACCAATATCGGTATCCACAATAAATATGAATATTCAAAAATCTATAAGATTCTTTCAGAGAGATGGAAAAACAAGAATGTTAATGTGTATTACGCCTTTATTCTTAATAATTCCATAAAAGAGAAGATAGACAACTCTTCTGTTGAACTATCAACAAGGGAAAAATGTGATTTTTTACTTTCGCTAGCAAAAGAAGGAGCAATTTCGTCTTCAAACCTCTTTCCAAAAGTGGATTGTAATTCTTGCACATGCACAGATATGGCTGCATACGTTATTGACCCTAATGGATATATTTATAAATGCTGGGCTGATGTAGGTATAAAAGGACGAGCGATAGGAAATTTAGATGAAGGATTGAAAAATTTCGACATCATCTCAGAGTTTGTTTTAGGCAGTGATAAATTCTCAGACCCTAAGTGTAGTAACTGTAAGTATATACCTATTTGCGACGGAGGCTGTAACTTATATAGGATTAAATCAAAGAAAACTGACAGTCCTTATGAAGTATGCCAATACGATGATCAAGGTATGCAAGCTTTTTTAGAAGAATTTACATTAAACAATATTAAGCTATGAATAGAATTATCACACTCTTAGTACTATGCTTCTCAGTGTTTCAACTTTGTGCTCAAAACATCAAGGGACAAGTTGTGGATGAGTTGCAACAACCATTGCCTTGTGCTAATGTGTTATTACTTAACCAGAAAGATTCTGCCTTGATAAAAGGAACAGTTGCTAACGCTCAAGGGTGTTTTGACTTATCAGCTCCCGAGGTATCCTATATGATAAAAATATCTTTTATTGGTTACGAACCTTGCTATCTAAATAATGTACAAGGAAATATAGGAATGGTACAGTTGAAGCCTAACTCTACTGACCTTGCTGGGATAGTAGTAAAAGGAAAGCGCCCAACCGTAAAAGTGGAACTGAACAAAATTGAGGTAAATGTTTCTAATTCCTATTTGAAATATATGGGAAAGGCTACTACCATTCTTGGGAAGATACCTGGGTTAACAAAAGATTTGCAATTACTTGAAGGCGGAACTCCTACATTTGTCCTTAATGGTAAGCCTGTTGGTGTCAAAGAACTCTCAACAATACCATCGTCTGAAATAAAAAAGATTGTGGTCAATTCGAATCCTAACGCAGAATATAGTGCCTCGTGTAAGGGTGTGGTGTATATCACAACCACCAACGCATTAGAAAATACGCTGTCTACAGAAATCTCTAATGCTTCACTATTTGCACGAAACTATATGAATATTGCTGATTTCACGCTCAATGAAAAATATAAGCGTCTTAGCAATTTACTTTCTGTCGGTTTCTCATATCTGCACACCACTCAGATAGATAATACTACAGAGAGCGTGTTTTTACCCACAAATAATATATATAGCACCAAAGAACGCCATACCCACGGACGCGGTCGCACGCTAAATTGGTTTTATGCTATGAATTGGGAACTTTCTGATAAACAGTCGTGGGGACTTCAATATTCTGGTAATATAGGAAACTCTCATACTACTGAGCCTACGTTGCAAAAAATGAATGCAATATCTATGGATTACATACAAAATAAGCGTGATGTATCATCTATTCACAATATAGGTGTTAACTATAAGTACGCATTCAGTAAAGCAAGCTCGCTTAGATTTATTGCAGATTACGCCCACTATAAATCAGAAGGAAATGGCTTCGCTAACGCTATCCCAGAGGTAACAACAAGTAGTTATGGAAGATATGATGTGGCAGGTGCCAAACTAACGTATAGTACTAATGCTAAATGGGGAAACTTTAGTACTGGAGTCTTTACTTCTGCTATGATGAATAACGGAGGCTATTCATACAATAGTGAAGAAGAGGATTATAAGACACAGGAAATGCTATATGGTGCGTTTGCCTCATACTCTAAGCAGATAAAGAAGTTTTTCGTTCAGCTAGGTTTACGGGTAGAAGCTGACAAACGACGTCTAGAATCACAGGAAAAAGGAGTGTTTGTAGATGATACTGAATGGAAAGTATTTCCTAATTTAGTAGTGAATAGAGAATTAACAGAAAAGTCATCTATAGGTTTGTCAATAGGGCAGAATATAAGCCGACCTACTTATAGCAATTTAAATCCATCTATCGATTATTACGATGCCATTTCTTATAGAGTGGGCAACCCACAGCTACGTCCAAGCATCACTAACAATATCAAATTAACTTATAATATTGGCAATTTGATGACATCTGTGGCTTATAATTATGACAAAGACAAAATAATAGAGTTGCCATTTTGGAAAGACAATGGTATCGGTAATAAAAATATTGAATGGCGATCTGTTAATTTTGATAAATCATCTGCAATTATTGCTACAGCTGTTTATTCTTATAACTTAGGATCAATACAAGGAGATGCTAGTTTTTATTTCTCCAAACCATTTATGAAGGCTACCTTTTTAGGTGAGGAGCGCACATGGAACAAGCCTTATTACGATGTGACTTTGTCGGCTCAATATCCTGTAAGTAAGACTTCGCTTTTAGCTCTCGAAGGCTCTTTTGCTAGTGCATATTCTGGAATGTTGACTAACCATCGTAGCTCTTGGACATTAAATCTTACCTATATGCAACAGCTATGGAAGGAAAAACTAACACTGCTTGTTGTTGCAAATGATATTTTCCATACAGACAAAAGTAATACATGGGATATGGAGTATAATAATATTCGCACTACGATGGATAGCAACTTCGATACTCAATATTTAATGGTTAAGCTAAGTTACAACTTTGGAAAATTAAAATTAGATAAAACAAAGAGATCTGCATCTAAGGATATTATAGACAGGTTGTGATTATAAAAATAAAAATGAGAAAAAACTTCCCTTTCGTTTTACAACATGACTCTATGCAGTGTGGCGTAGCATGCTTAGCAATGATATGTTCTTACTTTAAAAAGGATAAAAGTATGAACTATCTATCAGAACAATGCTTTGCAACTACAGAAGGTGTTTCGCTACTTGCTATTGACAAAGTTGCTTCGCAGTTGGGATTAGAAACTATAAGTGGAAGGGTTTCTGTTAATATCATCTGCAACCTTGAAAATCCCTGCATTCTCCATTGGAATCAAAACCATTTTGTTGTACTGTATAAGGTCAAGAAAGGAAAGACCTTCTACATCGCTGACCCAGGCAAAGGACTTGTAAAATATAACTTTGAGGAGTTTAAAAAGCATTGGATTAGTACACAATCGGACGGTGAGGAAAAGGGGATTGCAATGTTCTTAGAACCCACCCCTGCCTTTTATGAAAAACAGATAGACGAACAGCCAACGGAGGAACGCTCGTTTAAGTTCCTCTTTGGCTATATCAAGAAATATCGCAAGTACTTCGGACAGATTGTCTTAGGTTTGCTCGTAGGCAGTTTGTTACAGCTTATTCTGCCTTTCCTCACCCAGTCTATCGTGGATGTGGGCATCAAAAACCAGAATATCGGTTTTATATGGCTGATACTCTTAGGACAACTGATGCTTACGGTTAGCCGTACTGCCATCGACTTTATCCGTCGTTGGCTGCTGTTGCATATTTCGCTGCGCATAAACATTTCGTTGGTAAGCGACTTTTTCATCAAACTTTTGAAGCTGCCAATGTCGTTCTTCGATACTAAACTAATGGGCGACCTTATGCAGCGTATGGGCGACCACAACCGTGTAAACTCGTTTCTGACACAGCAAACGCTCAGCATCGTGTTCTCGCTCTTCACCTTTAGCGTGTTCAGCATTGTGCTGCTATCCTATAATTGGCTTGTCTTTACAATCTTTATGCTCGGCAGTCTGATTTATGGCGGTTGGCTTGCGCTCTTCCTCAGGCGCAGAAAAGTACTTGACTACGAACTCTTTGAGCAACAAGCCATCAACAACAATAAAACCTACGAGTTTATCACCTCCATGCAGGAAATAAAACTGCAAGACTGTGAACAGCGCAGACGCTGGGAATGGGAGGACGTGCAGGCAGATTTATTCAACGTACAGATGAAATCGCTAAAGCTCCAACAAACGCAGGAGGCGGGCAGCATCTTCATCAACGAACTAAAGAACATTGTCATCACGGTAGTGGCAGCCACAGCCGTCATTCACGGACAGCTCACACTGGGTATGATGCTTGCCGTGCAGTATATCATTGGGCAACTCAACTCACCTGTCGAGCAGTTGATGAGTTTCTTCTATTCTGTGCAAGACGTGAGGATTAGTCTTGAACGTATAAACGAAATACATCGTATGAACGATGAGAACGGAAAGCAAGGATTAGAAACTTCAGTAACTGACGAAACTAAGGGTATAGACATGGAAAACATAAACTTTAAATACGACCCACACGCATTGAAAACGATCATTGACGATGTAAGCCTCACTATCCCCAAAGGTAAGGTAACTGCCATTGTGGGTGCTTCGGGCAGCGGAAAGACAACCCTTATTAAACTGATGTTGGGCTATTATCCCGTATTGGGAGGTCAAATAACTATTGGCGGAAGTGATGTGAATACACTCAACAAGAAATGGTGGCGCAGACAGTGTGGCGTGGTTATGCAGGACGGTGTTATCTTCTCCGAGTCGATAGCTCGCAACATTGCCGTAGATGATGGGGAAATTGATAAGGAGCGATTGCAGAAAGCTGCCGAGATAGCTTGCATCAATGATTATGTAATGGGGCTACCGTTAAAGTATAATACCAAGATTGGGCGTGATGGTGTGGGCTTGAGCCAAGGACAGAAGCAACGTATCCTGATAGCCAGAGCAGTGTATAAGAATCCTGACTATATCTTCCTTGATGAAGCCACCAACTCGCTCGACGCCAACAATGAACGTATGATTGTGGAGCATCTTGATGAGTTTTACAAGGGCAAGACAGTGGTTATCGTGGCACATCGTCTAAGCACTGTAAAGAATGCCGACCAGATAGTGGTGTTAGATAAAGGTAAGGTGGTAGAGATAGGCAACCACGAGGAACTTACACAGAAACGTGGCGCATACTACAACCTTGTAAAGAATCAATTGGAATTGGGCAACTAACAGCAGAAAGGAATATTATGGCAGACGACAAAATAGAACTTCGCAGCGAGAAGGTAAGGCATATTATTGGCGAGATACCATCAAGGATTGTTCGTTATGGTATCACGATTATTACCATTGTGATATTGGGACTGCTGACAGGTGCATACTTTATCCCCTATCCAGAAACCATCAGTGCAAAGGTACAGATGACAAATACCCATCAAGGCACACTAATCATTCCTTACAGGTATGTCAATACGATAGAAAACGGAATGACAACTAACATTGAGTTTGATGGTTATGATGCAGAAACCTACGGAGTAGCTGGTGGCACAATAGTAGCCACATCACATACTCCCCACCATTTGGCAGAAGACAGTGTGTTCACGGCGCAAGTAAAGATAACGGATTGCAAGTATCAACTCATAGGCGGAATGACAGGTACAGCAACCATACTTGTCAGCAATGAAAGCGTACTACAAATGATTATCAGGCGAATAACAAACATAATATAGTTCTCTCTTAAATCACGTAAGTAGGATAAGGCGATGAAAGGAAAAGGTAAAACGTAGTTACGAAGTAGTATAAGCCAATTATATACACTACTACAAGCTAATCCTTTTTCTTTCATCGCTTTACTCCTTTTGTAGTTATGTAGTAGGATAGTATCGGTGAAAGAAAAAGGATAGATATAATTTAATGCTGCGTTTCTCCAAAAAGGAATATCGATGTTATGGTTGCGGACGGTCGCTGTAACTCATGGATGATATACTTTCTGAAGAAGTGGGCTTCTGTGCTATCCAAGTGGAAAGACAGGGCAATGATAATTGGGAGCGGGTAAAGCGGTGCATAACCTGTCAACTCCTTATCTCTGACTATTACCCTCTCACCTGCACTCCTTTCATCAGGGTGCAGGTTGGGATTGCGGATTATCTCTTGAAGTCTATTATTGAGCTTCCTCCACGTTACACCGAAGAACCTCGCAATTTCGCCCTCCGTCATGGCAATTTCTCCATTTTCTTTGCGAACGACTTGCATATTACAGCCCCATTCATAATAACTGCGCTCTTTGCATTGATGGAATTTTACTTCTATCTGTGGTTTGTTCTTTGTATTCATGCCGTTTCCTCCATGCTTTTGTTTCTGCCTGTGTTGGCAATAGCCATTGCCCCTATGGTAATAGCTTCCGTTTCCATTGTATCGTTTTCTTTGTTCTTCTCCTGATGTTTGGCGGTTTCTAACCATTGCAGTGACCAAATGCACAAGTTTGTTCTTGACATTGTTCAGTGCAACTTGCTTCTTTTTTCCGCGTTCCACGAGGCGCATATAGTACCTCGCCATAACGGGATTGAATTTGACGGCAGCCAGTGCAGCTTGTGTCAGCATGGCCTTTATCTGGCGGTTCGCCATATAATGTATATGCGGATCAGAATGCACACTGGTGCCAGAGTCTTTTCCGAATGGGGCTAAGCCGTAATAGCAGGCAATCTTGCGCGAGTCGTAGTTGAAACGACGGAAGTTGTCTGTATACACCATCAGACAGACAGCGTTCTGCGTTCCTATGCCAGGCACCGAGGTCACGATTGTGAACACCTCGGTGAGTTCTTCGTCCGACTTAATGAGCTCGGCGATTCGCTTGTCTATCTTCTCAACTTCCTTATTGAGTTCTGACACGATATGCCTTCCGCTCTGCGAGATCATTGTCTTGATAGGCGATTTCTCCATGGTGAGCTTCTTCTCGCCTCTACGCACCTGAAAGCTGCATCTATGGCGTACCACCATTTGACGATACAGAAACAGCTCTCGTAGTTGTGCAAGTGACTCGCTAAGTGGCTTGTACATAACGGCTTTGTCGTGATTTCTCATAGCGTATTGTGCAATCATCGAGGCGTCGGCGCGATCAGACTTCAATCGTCTGAGACCTGATGCGTCCTTGATGCTCTTGGCGTTCTCAAGCCACATGTCGTAGCCTTTGCCGTAGAGGAAGTTGAAAACTTGCAGAAGTCATCTCCCATACAAAATATTTCAGTAACTTTGCTTTCGGTGATCACCAAATTTATAGGCACTTATAATTCGCCGAACTCATGTTATAATAATGATTTACACAATCATATGAAATGGGCTGCAATTATAGTATTATCCTTAACAATATTAATGCGATACATCATAAAATTATGCAAGTGGGTTGCACAAATAAATCAAAATGAATTATGGAAGATAAAACAAAACAAGTTATAGCTCATACTATATATACTATATGTAAGATATTGGCAAGAGAATTTAGGTTGGCATTAAAGCCTTTAGGGATAGGAATTTTTATATTTGCAATCTTTCTTACAGTAGCAGAATGGAGTGATGTGATATTTGGTCATAACTGGAAAGAACCGTTTAATACACTTGGTATTATTGGTTTCTTTCTTCCAATGATAGTTAAATATTATAAGAGAATTCAAGCATGGGTTTTAAAATGGAAATGATGTAATCTTAAAGACATATTTAGCGTTTACTGAATAATTTATAACTCTCTGATATTTAAGTTTATATAACTTTATTTCTTCGTTTGTTTAACTAGAAAATCGTACCTTTATATAGTTAAATCCATAGCAAGATGAAGTTTTACGCTCCAAAATACAAGCAACTTGACCTCGGTTTGCTCCGCTCATCCCTTGATGAGTTGGACAAGACAAACCGATGGGTGGCTCTCGGTGACCTTCTTCCATGGACAGAACTTGAGAAGGAATACAACTCAAGGTTGGGCAATCAGAAGAAAGGTGCAGGGAACAAGCCGGCACGCATAATTCTCGGCGCAATGATTATCACAATAGTTCGTTAAAATTTGAGATAATTGCTACGCAGCTTTCCTCTGCCAGCCAAAGAGTTCTTTGATAGTAAGTAAGTGAGCAAAATTAGTTTACATAAAATATTTATTGTATTTTTCCGTTTTATATGCAATGGGAAAGCCAAA
>NZ_JBWPJP010000037.1:0-19346 GCF_056583855.1 Prevotella sp. C0209C1
CAAGTCTTTTCGATTAGGGGGCTTACTTTTGAAAAAATAAACCCCGAAGTCCAATTTTACTGGGCTTCGGGGAGGATTTTTATGCCCTTTTGAGTTTTACCGGACAGCAATATTTCTGAATATAATAAAGTAGACTGGAAAGAACTAGCCTACCATTTGTCCATTACGAACATTTGGAGCTTTTTCAGCCTACCAAATGTCCATTACGCCAACATTTACTATACAGACACCAATCTTCGCGTCGAACTCTACCTTGGATTTTACCTTTCCCTTGACAATGGGGCGAAGATGCGGCTGATAAATCTGAAGTTTCTTGATTTTGTGAAGGCTGCAGAACTTGTATAGCAGACAGTATATCAGCCTGCTACCGTTCTCCTAAATATTGTAAGCTGTCGGATAGCGAATCTCAGTATCGCTGTATGTGCCATCGGTATTCAAAGTGTCCCCGCAGTCGTTGTCGTCTTCATCGGTCGTCTCTTCTTTGGCATGCTTCTGTCCGCTTTCGCCATCAGCGAGGTCAGTATGTAAAAGAAATCATGGTTAAGCCCCATGCGAATTAGGACAAACTGTTCTGGTACAAAAGCTTGCTTCTCAGTGAGCTTTTCCAGACCGAGCAAATATTGCATGTAAGGATTTTCCTGAATGGCCAAAACCGTATTCTTGACGCTCAACTTTTCCACGTGTTTCATTATTAGGGCATCCACAGCCATACGAACCGCCTTGTTGTTAGAACTGTTACGACTGTTCTTCAAACGCTGTTGTATTCCTTCTCTATCTTGTCCCAAGGAAGCCCGCCACCGAGTTTGACCCACCTATTGGACACACTCAATCCAAGATAGATTCCTAGGAGGCAAACAGACCGTGATTACAATGTTGCAAGTAGCATTGTATGCCATTTCTTAATGCTTTTAACACTCAAGGAAAATCATTTTTCGTCAATTGAACAAATTTGTCATAACATAAGTTTCTAATTATCATTACTTTGAGTTTTATTAGCAGGTCCTATATACTGTGAATAGCTTTGATGCTTATCAGACGCTTGATAAGTGTACCGATAAAAATCTCATACTTCAAATAATTCTTTCTTATGATTTCATCATCAAAATATTTGGTGCATGAATCGAGTAATTCTTCCAGGGTCTTTGGTTCATGTAATTCCTCGAATATGCAGAGCTCTACATCATCAATATCATGTATCTGATATCCCTTAGCTAGAAGCTCTGGCACCACAATACAATAATACTCTCCTTCTAAGTCAAAGTTGACTCGCTCGTAATATTCTATCGAACTCCTACGAAGCTGATTCAGCTTACCGCCCCAATTGTAACTTGATGTTATGATACAGGCTTCCTTGGATATAGTAATTCTATCTCCTCGGGAAGCTTTATCCTGCCAGCTCATACATTCCAAATCGCGGCCATAAACAAATTCCTTGCTCAAATGACAGAACTTCTTGCAAATCTTATTAACATCGTCTGCAAACTTATCCAATTTTTCAGGATGCTGTCGGCCGATTTCTGTTCTAGTAAGTAATTCCATCTCTTTTGAAGCATCGGCTACATGGTGCTGAGTGTTTGAAATCTTATTTCCATGATAGGCATTCAGACAGATCTGATGATATTCTTCGATGCTACAGCTATTTATTTCTGGCGTTGTAATGCAAAACGGCAGATGCTTGCGATGATATAGACGGCAGATGCGATAATAATATTCTGGATAAAGATTACGCAATGTGATAGCCATCTGGAGACAAAGATCTTCATCTCGCTTGAAATTACCAAGCAGATGTATATATTTCACTCGATTGTTGATTTCTAGGAAATCAGCAAGATGTGTATAACCATATGAATTTTCCAAATCTTCAAAGAGCAAGGATACTTTTTTACAAGCTTTATGAGCTAACGCATAAAATAGATGCTGCTCGAAAAATACATTAAATTTATCGGCATCAATTTCCTTTAGATGTTTTTGGTTTCTCTTAATATAAGTATAAGCCTCCTTTGTATAATTCTTAAAGAAAATGACATCATTACCTCCTAATATACCAGCATTTACTGCTAAAAAAGACTTATCTGAATTAAAATCGCTCTTAACGACCTCGGGGATGTACGTAAAATGTCTCTTTAGCTGAACCATGGTATCCAAATAGTATTTGGATGAATATTCCATATTCTGAGCTATCAATTCTGACTGATTGAACTTTTCTGGTAGTTTGTCGAAGAGATATACATCTCCATCTATATGGAGAAATGGATTCTGCTGCTTTGAATAAGTGTAAATCTTCGGCAATGCCCACAAGTGCTGGTCAATTTGATCATATTCATTGAAATCGGTATATACCTTATTGTAGGGCAAGCCCAGTTCATCGATGAGGATACTTTTACCCATATTATCGGTATACAGGTCAACATGGTCATAGATCTTTCTTAGCTGTAGACAACTCAAAGCCCAGCTCATCAAATTGTATTCTGGTCGCAGCCAACCGTATCCATTCTCCAACACTGGTTTTCCCTGAGGGTAAAATGTTTGTATGTAGTTCATTGTATATAGTAATTTTTGATTATCTGCAATAATGGAGTTCCGTCTACTTTCATACACATCAGCAAGAATACCATGACGAGAAATACAATAAGACATAGCGGTATGGCATATCTTATGATAAATCCTTTCTTATCCCGTATGAAATTATTCATCATATTGTTCTATAGTTGATTCTGTATCAAATTATAATAATAACCTTGCTTTTTGATAAGCGAGTTATGATTGCCAATTTCCATGATGTGACCATGATAGAGTACTACAATTTGATCAGCATTCTTAATCGTACTCAAACGGTGTGCGATGACTATAGACGTTCGATTGCGGAGGAATTTTCGCAGCTGATGCTGGATGACATTTTCATTTTCTGCATCAAGGGCACTGGTTGCCTCGTCGAAAAAAATAAATTCTGGCTGTTTGTATATAGCTCTAGCGATAAGTAAGCGTTGCATTTGCCCACCAGACATACCGTTGCCCATACTTCCTCCCATGGTGTATTCCCTCTGCGGCAAGGTATCCACGAAATTCTTAATATTGGCAACTTTCATAGCCTCTTCCAGTCTGTCCTGTTCTATCTTTTTATTCGTGGAGATATTTCTTGCAAAAGTATCGGAGAAGAGATAACCGTCTTGCATCACTACCCCACATTTATCATGCCAGTTGCTAGAAATGATTTCGTTGAGTGGCATACCATTGACGGTAATCAGACCTTCGCTTGGCTGATAAAATTTAAGAAGCAGTTTCATCAGCGTAGTCTTGCCACTGCCTGAAGCTCCTACAATGGCGGTCATTTTGCCTAACGGAATATTCAGATTAATATCGTGAAGCACGAACGGAGACAATGACCCCTCATACTGAAATCCTACATGATGCAACTGGATACCTTCTGATAGCTTATTGGGTAAACTAAGGGTAGTGCCCTCATCCTCTTCCTTTAGATTCTGTACTTCTGCCAAACGGGATATACTGAGCTTGGCATCCTGGAATCCACGGGAGAAATTGATTAACTGAGTGATAGGTGAGTTCATCTGACCGATGATATAGGATACACTCATCATTCCGCCAAAGGTCATATTTCCTTGTATTACAGCCCGAGCTGCAATATAAGTCACGAGCAAATTTTTCACTTGATTGATGCATTCAAATCCCATCAACTGACATTGGTCAAGTTTAAGTGACTTCAGATTATTGAAATAGTTTTTCTTCTGGATTTCCCGCCACTGATTAATCTTATATTTCTCGAAATTATTGACTTTTATATCGCGAATACCATAAATCAGCTCACTGATAGCCTGCTGGTTCATACTGCTATTTTTGAATCGAAAGTAATCTAGCATTTCCCGTTTATGAAAGAAAAACTGTGCCCAGACAATAGATCCCAAGGTAAACAATAGATATACTGTTAGCAAAGTGCCACTGTAATTAAATAGCGCAAAAAAGAATACCATGAAACTAACAATCGAGAAAATAGTAGTCATACTCTGTGATGTCAGAAAATCCTTAATGCGCTGATGATCTTGCACTCGCTGATAGAAATCACCAAGGAATTTAGTATCAAAGAATCTCAACGGGAGCTTCATGATTTTCACGAAGAAATCGGTGATAATGTCTATATTAATCCTTGTACCGGTATAGAGTACTACCCAGTTGCGTATCACTTCTATTAATACCGTCCCCAGATAGATAGATAACTGGGCAAAAAGTATCATGTTTAACACTCCATAATTCTTGTTTGTGATACCTTTATCGATAAGAATCTGGGCAAGATAAGGTAATGTCAGCGACAAAGCACTGACCGATGCTAAGCAAACGCCAATTTTAGCCAGTTCCTTACCGTAAACGGTTACATACTTCTTCAAAAAAAATACTGGTGAACTTGACGTCTTTCCAACTTCCTTAGTATAAAATTCCTCTGTAGGCTGAGGTGCGAACACAATGCCTTTGCCTTCTTGATCGCCCCAAGATAGCATGAATTCATCCTCAGGTACACTGATACGACCAACTTCTGGGTCAGCGATATGGAAGATGTATTTTTGTGAGCGCTTTGCCTTTGTGATTGCATAAAGCACTACGAAATGACAGGCATTCCAGAATAGCACTACTGGATATAGTTCGGCTGTTACCAAGTCTTTTGCGGTGATGCGCAGGCTGACCGACTTCATGCCTATGGTCACTGCAGCTTCAGTCAAACCGACCAAACTCACTCCTTCCCTCGTAAGGTAAGAGCAATCGCGCATATACTGCAATCCATAATCTTTACCGTAATATGAGGAAATCATGGCCAGACAAGCAGGTCCGCAATCCATAGCGTCATGCTGGGCAATAAACGGGAATTTGCGAAAGACTTTATTTAAGACCATAAATTACTATATGGATTATAATGACATTTTGAAGGCTTACTATATGGATCGCTAGGATTTTCTGTAAAGGCTCTACAATCGGAACAATTGTAGCGATATTCGCAATCACAGCATACTTTGATTTTGTCTTTATTCAGGTTCCACCAGAATAAAAAATTCGAATCTTGAAGCACCTCGTCAATACTCTTGCTAAAGACATTACCGTAAGTTGTCTGCATCGAAGGACAATTGTGGTAGTTACCTTGAGCGTCTATAGATAGCTTCTTGTAGAGACATCCATTCTTTTTCTTCATCAAATCGTAGGTCCAGTACCCAGAGAAGTCAAGGGTCTTCATGCATATCGTACCGCAGGAATTTCCACCATCAAAATCAAAGTCCTTGTAGAAGATGGTCCCCACACAAAAAGATGAATATCCTGGATGCTTCTTCATGACTGAATGAAAAGTCTCTTTTTCGCTTCCATAGAGGAAGAGATTATTTAGCAGTGCATTTCTGCTGATGAAATCTTCCAAATAAAGAACATCCAGTTTTGGATTAATCGTTGCATGCACTTCTACATAAATGGCACCAGTATTCTTAAGCCCCTCCAGAATGTGGTCCAGTATAGGAGTATCGAGCAGTGTATTCTGGCGTATCTGTACGATTTTGCAATTTACAGGACTAAGACGTTCTAGTATCTTATCGACAAGTTCTATCGTAGTATTCTTATCGATATCCCAGATAACATCTCTCAATTTATATTCCTCATAGCTGAGTTCATCTGACATCTTTGGGAAAGCAGCTTCGTCTTTTACTAGAGTTGCCATACGATGAGTGACCATGTAATCGACAAATTCGAGGAAGTAATTTTTCGATTCTTGATCATCCAGCTGAGCGAGGGTTTCCTTGAGCTGATGACGATCGGCCATGCGGATAAGCTGCTCATACTGATGACTGATATGGAAGGAAACATCTCCTGCATAGTCAACTATGAGGCTCTGCCGCTTGCCATGCGTAAGACGACACGTCGTATACATGACAAAATAGTAGTTTTCATTCATGTATATCATTTCTTTTCTTCGAAAGGTTTGTAAATCTTGGATATCGGCATATCAATTATATTACAGGAATAGGTATTCGACTGCCTTACAGGATTATAGAATATCTTGTACTTGTCATCTTCATCTGAAGACACTTTGCTGTAATACAGCCTGACAAAAGCTAAAGAATATCCTTGGATATCCTTGCCTGACATTTTTATTTCATGTAGTTTTGCCATTTTTCAAATATAAAGCAACTTCGCGTTCTAAATTATAATTACAAGGTATACTAGTCATGCCGAACTGACCTACAGGATTGATTTCCAAAAAGATATGTTCATCTTCTGTATTAACCATTATATCAGCAGAACCAGTGTTTAGCCCGAGCTGACGGTAGAGCTTGTCCAGTTTTTGCTCTACATCTGCAGGTAATTTATATGGTACCTCCAACTTGGGCGGATGAATGCGAAAATCGACTTCTCCATTGTTATACACCGGACAAATGATGGCCATAGGATAGAATTTTCCATCAAGATAAAACACTCTTACCTCGAATCGCTTCTCGCAGAGTTTGGTGACCAGTGACGGAGCAAAATTATTGCCGATGTTATCGTTGCAGAAAATAGACGTAATCTCTTCGGTATAACCATAATACATTTTATTATCATATACGTTATAAATCGACTCGCTGAGGGCCTTAGTTACCACTCTGCCCTCTTTCTTGCGAAATTCTTCCAGCTGCTTGCCATTCGTGATAATACGAAATTCTGGGGTCTTAAGCCCTAAAGCTCTTGCTTGACGTTGCACTTTCATTCGGTTGAGATCATATTTTGGTCCACCCAGATTAATGGGAATAGAATGATAAAGCTCATCAAATAGATATTCCTGCAGGCTAGAGAGTTCATCCCGAAGATAATCTTTGAATATCTTATTGTAAACCTTTGGCTTTCCCTCACATGCCTTCTCAATTTTCTTCTTAGAATAGAGCTGCTCAAACCGTAAAGCTGTCCTTCTCCACCAACATGCCTTGGCATCTTTTAAATTATAGACTTTACCTGTAAGATTATTGCGGAATAGTATCTCATGTTCATCAGAACCCACATAACTATAACAGCTGTCATCACCATTTATACGGAGCACATCTTCGTTGTAATAATGAAGCCAGTCGATGACCTGATTTGTTGATGCATCGTGATTAATAGAGAAAATTAATATCATTGTTTTATTGATACGTAAAAATTATTTGCCATTTTTGGTTATTACAGTATTATTATTAATATTTCACTCACTCCTATGATAATGGTAAAAAAACAGCCTTCACTTTTTGAGAGATAAGTGCAACCGCATAGGTCGGCTTGACATCTATATTTATTATATAGTAGAATAGGAATTTCATATGCATGTTCTTATATTAGCAACTTAACCTCTCAGCTTTCGGAATCTATTTTATGATTGGATACGTGCTGTTCCTGTAAGATTCTTCCCTTCGTATGTAATGCAACCAACAGAGCATCCAAGAGTTTTGTACTTACATGCTTGGTATCGTGATTTGTCCGTTCTCCTTACCTGTGCTTTGTTTTTTACTCGAGTATCCTACCCTGAAGCAAAGATGAGCAGCAGATGGGAGTTTCGTCTATCAAGTCTTCACAAGTACAATCTTTCATAACCCAAATTTCGCTATGACACACAATTTTGTCAATATAGGAAGTTAGTGTGACCATCCTAAAAGGAGACTTACACTATTCTTCTTAAACTCATATAGCTTATACTCATTCATTTACCGATGCAAGCAAGGAGCATTTCATGGACAAAGAGTTTTACCGTATGTGGCGAACAGCCTCGAAGTTCTCTAAGGAAATTTAAATCCATTGCAGAACATGTTTAAGAGTTTTCTGCTGCTTTTGTCAAGAGTTTGACTAAAAATAGCATGGATTTTAATATTGCCAGCCTCAAGTACTATCACTGTGCTGTTCCTATAAACCGCGACTATCTGTATCAACTGACAATAGCTTGTGGGACTGTGAAGCTTGTGTTCCTCACATGATAGCATTATGCCCTACTCTCGTACTATAGTAGTCACAATCTCCTTGTAGATGTTTATACCGTAACCTTGCTGTATAGCTAGCTTTAATTAGATGTTTGCCATATCTTTTTTAAGTATTTATGAAGGTCTTATTATTGAAGTTAACAACAAGACTATCGATATTCCATATTTTATATACACTGAGACATTTTTTGATATGTCTGTTTCTAGGTTAAATATGCGGCAGAGATATCTGCCGCATATTAACTATATTTAGAAGCCAGTATCGTGAGCTGAACCGCCCTTATCTGAATCCCATCCGCACTTAGTAGAAGAAGAACTTGAAGATCCATCTGATCCTGTTGAAGTAGTGGATACACTACCAGCCTTGACCTGACGCATTTCTTCAACGTTCATTTTGTCATTCAAATTAAATTTGTTAAGTTTCATAATTGTTATTAAATTAATTACGGCAAGTTTTGAAAACATTGATGGTCTCGCCATTAGCCATCGTTACTATACTTTCCGGAAATCTAGTGTTGCTATTTTATTTGTTATCTCGATTGCCAAGTACATCTTTTGTCTGTCGGTTTACTTCATGTACACCCGTTTTGCCAAAGTTCCAAGTTACCGTAAGATTGATATTGCGGGCATGTATTTTAGCTTTCGATTTAAACTTATATTCATCAAAGTATCGGGTCGATTTCGAAATATTCTGATCAAAAATATCATTGGCGTGCAATGAGAACGCAAGATGGTCATTCAACATACTATAGCGTATGCCGGCCGTAAAGTTGCCCATGCCGTGAGTGAACACTAGGTTGTCGCAGGATGGTAGCAATTGATAGTACGACATCTCCGCCATCAATGTATGTGCTTTGTTAAGCATCAGTCCTGTATAGACGTTGAATGAACCGCCGAAACCTTTTTTGTTGGGGATATTTAGTTCAGCCATTGTACATTTTGTAGAACTATAGAACGCACTTCCCTGCATATAGACATTTACCCATTGGAAAGGCATCCAATTGTAACTTACGGTGAAACCACCTTTCAATACCTTGTTGCTGTTGAGAGACATATCGGATCTTACGCCATCGGCATTTACGATAGGCACATAGTCAAAGCAGTCGGAAATGTGGTTGCCCCAAGCTATGATATTCAAATTGCCTTTCAAGGTATAGCCAATTTCCATATTGTCGGAAACTTCCGGTTTCAGATTAGGATTGCCAGCCGAATAATAATTCACGTCGTAGAAGCGCACCATTGGATTGAGATCCTCAAAATAAGGACGCTGTATTCTATGACTGTAGTTTAGCGTGAACTGATGATTGTCGCTAGGAGACCACATGACAAAGGCTGTAGGAAACAACTTTCCATAATTCTGTTCCATCTTCGTACTAGTATTACCTGTTTCACCCTTTAGATTGGTGTACTCGTAGCGTAATCCGCCTTTCAACACCCAATGAGGGCTCACACTCCAAGTAGCCGAGACGTAAGCTGATGCCACATTTTCCTTATATTTGAAATCGTCGGTCGTCTCATCGATGATTGTATATCTGTCACCAATATAGTTTAGGCGGCTGTCATTATTCACTAACTGGTCATTCAGGCCAAACTCCAGCTTACCTTTACGGAAGGGCATTTCCATATTCAATAGAATGGAATTGGCACGGAATTGATATAGGCCTCGATTCTGAAATGTCATATTGCTATCATTGACAAGAGATGTATTATCATCATGAATCGTCTGATTGCGATAGTGACTATTGTAAGTTATATTAATTTTTTTCCCGAGAGAGTCCAACTTGAAATCTCCATAAACAGTTAAGGTGAAATTCTTCTTCAGAGGTTTGTTGACAGAACTCGTCTCTATTGAGGTGCTCTTTAATTCAGCAATGTTATTGAGAGTAGACTGCCACATTTTATTATGAACCTTGCTTACCCCTGCATTGAGTATTACTCCCAATTCAACATTATCAGAAGGCAGATATTTGATGATAGTATTGGCTGAAACCTGTTTCACTTTCATCTCCAAATTCTGGTTGCGCTGAATCTCATGATCGGAATAAATGTAACTTTCCTGTAACTCATTGGTCCCGCTCATATATTCAGGAAGCACTCCTATGCGGAATTGCCATTTCTTGTAATTCAGGTTGATATTTCCAGAAAGGCTTTCCATCCATCGGTTACTCCGGATAAGATCATTGCTCAATGTACCTTGAAGACCTTTAGTAGGGTCTTTCTTAGAAATAATGTTTATCATGCCGTAATTGCCATTGGCACTGTATCTAGCAGAAGGGATAGCAATAACCTCTATCTTTTCAATTTCTGAAGAACGAAGGTTTTTTATCAAGGTGGCTGATTCTTCTGTACTGATGAGTTTTCCATCACACATCACCTTGACTCCGTTTCTTCCAATCATATGCAGGGTACCAGAAGACTCATCTACCGTAATTCTAGGAGTTTTTTTCAAGACTTCCATTGCGCTCTTATTCTGGGCAAACTCATCCTGCGATACATTATAGATTATCTTATCTACTTCTTTTTTTATTACTCTTCGGGTACCTTTCACAGTAACCTCATTAAGACTAAATTCATTCTTAATCTGAAGGACACCTAAGTTAACATCCTTGTCAGCAACAAATACAGTGTCAATAGCAATGGTACCCAAAGAGGCAATCTGAAGGCGATACAAACCATTCAAATCTTTGATGCAAAATGTACCATCTGGCTGAGTATAATCCCTCTTAACAATATCGCTATCTTGCCATAAGATAAGTTCCATCGCATCTTGTGCTTCTCCAGAAGAGCCTACTACCTTACCTGTAACAGTATTTTGTGCAAGAACTGAAGAAGGTACCAACATTAATAAAGCAAAAGAATATATATATTTAAGTCTCATAATAAATAATCTAGAAAGTTAGATGGGTAAGAAAGCAAAAATACTCAATATGTTCAAGGTATTAACATGGAGGCTATTTTGATGTCTGACAACACCCTGTCGATGGTAAAGATATAGCTTGCACTGACTCGCAGTCTTATCCATTTTGGTCTCAATATTCTTCAAGGAGTTTCTGCAATGTTCAAGTGAGGGGAATATAGGGTGGGGAAGAAGGTAAAGAGAACGGTATGGCAACACATGCAGCAACAATGCTTTTTGCCTACGCAAAATCCCCCTCTTGAGTTCAAGTGTTATACGTCGGTTTACTCCAATACTCTTGGTTTTCCCGTAATTGATAGTAGAACGAGAATTCCATATACTCATACTTGTTTTGTATAAATTAGATTTGTTCACCTATTTTATTATTAGTTATATTAATTTTGATTATTGTACTCATGGAGGGCAGTCATTTGTTAAAAACTGTCAGGCTAATATGAATCCAATTTAAGAAAAAACTTCCTTCACTAGATATTAACCTCATTAATTTTGCAATAATACAAAATTTTTCTTATATATTTTTATTTTTTATAACTATTTTTATTTAATTTACTTTTATTAAATTCAAAAAAAGCGAATGGTGGGCACCATCATACAATAGACAATATTGAATATCAGCTACTTATGGATTGTTGCTATACTATAATCCTGCAAAATTGTATCATAACAAAGTCTCACACCTGTCGATTGAATGTAACCGTCTGATTTATAGAAGAATTATATTTTTTGTATTACTTCCTATGTAGCATCTATCACCCTTTAGCAGAGAGTCTAAGATTCAGTCCATCCAAGTTTCTCTGCGCAATGTAAATCTTCTTCTGTGCTATGCGTCTCTCGACTATACTGACCTTGATTTCGCCGAATAGAATCTTTGGCTTTTAAAAACTCTTTTCAAGGCTTATCAACTTTGAGATATATCCTCTATTTCTGCATATCCCAGTCTATATAGGAAGTCATAGTAGTTACTACCTTTGTATTTATACTGCACATAATCTTTATAGGCTTTGACGCTCTCTTCCCACGAGCAGAAGGCATAGTAGCTGCCATCGCTGGGGCGGCAAAGCCCGAAGAGGCTGTTGTTTTCAAGGCACATACGGTAAGTGAAATAGCCTGTTTCGAACATGGCTTGCGCTGCCACTATTTGTGGAAATTTCACATCATACTGTCGGAGAACGACCATCAGGTTTTCGAGGTTCAATTCTTTGTTGGGCTTTGTCCCGAATCTGACGTATGCCATCTTGTCCTGTAGCTGCGTGATATAGCCATTGATATAGTTAATAAGAATATGTGGATCGATGCTCTTCCCAGCTTTCCTAATTCGGATATGAAGATGGGGCCGGTACTTTTGCCCGTGTTCCCAGAAATTCCAACGATGGTTCCTGCCGACACCACATCGCCCTCCCTTACGGTGATTTGATCAAGGTGTCCGTACAGACACTCAAAGGTACCATGACCAGCACGATAGAATTACCGTAACCTTTATTTCCATAGTGAACTTCCTTGATGATGCTGGGCAGCATCGCATAGACCCGTGCATGGTTGCATTCGAGGTCGATACCGTTATGGAAAGCAGTGCATCGCTTTACTGGGTCTTTCCGGCTCAGTAGAAAATCAGTGGGGATAGGCGTATAGTTTTGCAATTCTGAATAGGAAAAACTTCTTGTCTGCTACTCCTCTTAGATTAGCTCGGAAAAGTTTGATTTTGGTATTGAACGATTCTGCCATGGCATTCGAAGACCTGTTATTATAGAAGTTCAATATTTCATCATAATGTTCGTAGTATGTGGCAGCAATGACATTGAATGAATGAAAGCCTGCCTCTTCAACTTTATTGTACCACCTTGCCATGGAAAGTCTTGCTGCATCCTTGATGGTGTTCTTGGCAAAAATCATGCACAGTGAATGGCACAGTCCGTATGCCTTTTGGATGTCCGGATATTGTTCAAAAAGAATTTTAGCATGCAGTTTCTGACGCTTTGTTCATTTGTCAGCGGACTTGAAGAGCAGATATCTTGACCTGGCGAGAAACTCTTTTCTTGTATCTTCATTAGTGTATCGGTATGGGCTGTATGGTTTATCGCAGAGCTTTGCCTCTTCCATTTCGTCGTTTGCCTGCTGTATTGCATCCCAGCGATACTTGATACGTAATTTCTGTACGGCATCGCATGCTAACTTTTGTACATGGAACCTATCGATTACACGCTTGGCGTTGGGAAACAACCTTCTGGCTATTTTGCGCATGGAGTTGGACAGGTCCAGGGTGATTTCCTCAACAGAGGAGCGTTTCTCCTCATCAATCCTATCCAGTACTGCTATGACTTCCTCTGACTTTGTCCCTGCAACTACTGCCTCGATACTTCTTTCCCGTGTCCTTGCTGCACGGTTGGTCACGAAAGTGTACAGCTCGCCGTTAGATAGGGAAGTTTCATCAATAGCCAGAGAGGGGCCGATGTTGTCAGGAAATAGCAGCCACTCATCGGTATGTTCTGCCTGGTCCCATTGACGGAAATCGCTTAGAACCTCCTTATATTGTTTCTCAAATGTATGTCCGTCAATATGATAGAAATCCTCAAGCGTAAGGCAGGTCACGGGAGATGTCTCCATACGTTTCTTTTAAAAAAGCTCCACATTCCTTGGAGTAACGGGTGCCCTGAGCTACCATGTCTAAAGCGATGGGAGGCGTAAAACTCTTGCCCGTGAGCAAGTCCGTTCATCGTCTTCGACGAACTTTCAATATAACCTTATGGTCTCGGATCGGAAAGTCGGTTATATTTACTGCTTCCATGAATCCTTTGGACTCGAAGTTGGCATCATCCGCCAAAGTCTTGTCCATACGTTCGTCAAGACTAATATGAAACTCTGATCCGACCTTACGGACAGAAACAAGAGTAAAAAACTCTAATATTTTACTGGGCAATACAAGAGTTGCCAAGGTACGTAACATATTTTATTCCATGATGCGAAGGTCGGAATTATTAAGATAAATAGCAAATTATTCCCCAGAAAAATTCTACAGAGCCTTTTATAGCTTATCATAAAGAATTTCTGCCTTTCTATGTTTCAGCCCTTAAAGATGTTATCCAAGAGCTCTTCCATTGTTCCGTTTTTCGCGGCAGGCAAGGAATCCGCCATACGCAGATGATGTTCCTCTGTGGCAATGTGTATGGTGTCGTCAAAGCCAAGGATGTAGCGCAGAGCAATACGATAAATACACTCCGTGGGTGCCAGCCCATACACCTGATGGTTGAAGATATGACGCAGACGTGTCTCTGAATCAGGAAAGGCTTTGCGTAGTCCTTCGCTATTATAAAGACGTTTCACTATCTCCGTGATGTACTGTCCCGACTTCATATAGAGGTCGGCAAAAGTCTTGCTGGGATCGTCAAAACACCCTGGATTCTCTTGTTCCAACAAGTCAACCATTTTCTTTACTACTGATTTCGGTGTAAATATCTGATTGGTTTTCTGCGGGGGAATGTAATTGAAAATGTCTTCCTCTATCTCCGGGTCAAAATAGTTGGCCAACCGCTTACGCAATGTCATGAACTCACGCACAGAATCATTGAACACCACCTCGTCGAAAAAATGGCCTGGGCTGTGTTCTGCTTTGCCTGTCTCTTCGTTAGTATAGTCTCCACCATCACGCAACAAATGGAACTGCTCCTTGGTGATACTGGTCACTTCCAGGAACACTTCGTCAGGCACATGGCTGTCGAAGTTCTGCAAGGTCGTTTCCTCGTTGCCATAGCCCATCAGGAACGAGGGAATGGTGCGTGAGAAGCCACGAAGATGATCGCGAATCAGCTCGTCCGTATTAACTTTCTTTTTGTCAATACGCTGTTGTTCATAAGTGTCGGCAATAATTTCAGAACCTTTATCCAACAAGTCTTTCGCCTTATCTTGGATGGTGTTGGCCAAATTATCATCAATGGCTTTTTTATCAGCTTCTGCCTTATTTTTGATGTCTTTTTGCTGTTGGGTCGTCTTACCTTGATAATCCAATTCACACTGGCGGTCTATCTTTTTCTTGTCGATGGATGCCTGATGGCAATGGGTGCCTATTTGCTCATTAACTGCTTTCTTGATGCGGACGGATGCCATGCCTTGATTGCGTTTCGTCAGTTTGTCCTCCTGTCCTTCTTCCGCTCCCTTATCGGCAGCAGAGAGTAATACGGATGTAAGATGACTGCTCACATTGTCTATCATTTGTTCTTCGGCGCTCTTACCTTGACGCTCTTTGGCCTGACTGTATCTTTGTATGCTCTCTGCTATGAAGCCATCAAGATTATCTTTAGGCTCTCCATATATTTTATCACCGAACAGATTCTCTTTCACCACTGCAACTTTTGCAGGATCGGGTTGCGCATTGCCCTCCTCGTCCATATCGTGCGAAAGCTCCTCCACCTCGTTGGCGTCTACCTCGCTGTTCCTAGGTGTCTTTACTGGGGTGAATTGATTGATGATGTTGATAATACCAGAAGAACAACTGTAAATGCTGGAGATATTGGCAAAGAGGAAATTGCTCATAAAGCCACTACGCACCACTTCCTTGGAGCGTATCTTCCTCGGAATAAGCATCACTTGTTCGGCATCGAGCGGTATCATTTCGCCGTCTTCGTCTTCGCCAATAACAGGAAAGAAATTAAGAAGCTCCCTTATATGTTGTTTGCGAGTGTCGCTATCGCCACCTCCTGAAGCCGTATCTGCTGAAAGTCCATTCGCCATTTCCTCATAATTGGTCAGGGTTCTTGCTGGGTCGAAATCGAAGACATAAGCGTTCTCTTTACGATGATACACCCCATTGGTATCTACATATAAATAAGGTGTCTGTGCACGGAAAGCAGCCTGCATGTATTGGGCAGGACTTTTCATATTGCTCAATATCAATACCGCTGTCCATTCTGGGATGGTTACGCCCGTTGTGAGCTGCCCCACCGAAAGGGTAATAGTTCCCTGTGGATGCTCAGCGATGGCTTTGCGCACACGGTTGAGCGAATTCTCGTCCTCTATCACTTCGTCGTTGTCGGTCTTTCCGTCTCCAGCTGCAACGATAATCTCGATGTCGGCAAATTCTGGGTGACGCTGGGTGTCTCTTAGTTTCTCTGCCAGTTTCTTAGCAGAGTCCACTCGGTTGAGCAACCAGAAAGTATGGCGCAATTCTTGTCGCAATTCTGGAGTGGAGAAAGGATAACGCTGTTGACGGCTCAATGCATCAATCCACTTATCTACTGCTTCTTCGTGAACAAAGTGCCCACGTTCAACTCTGAAAAACTCGTTCAGGTCAAAAGCATACACCTCGGTTTCGCCATCTATTTCCACACCCTCACGTACCTTTTCCGTCACAATATCGCTCATGCGATAGGTGTACATATTGAGTCGTGGCATTTCGGCATAGGGGTTGGTGCCCCGGCTTTCGTCCCAAGATGCCTTTGCCTTGCACTCGTCAGCGTACGTCCAGTTGAAAATGGCGTCCTGTGGAAACTTCTCGTTGGCCAATGCCTTGAATGGTGTACCGCTGAGGTGAAGGGTATGCTTGCGCCTGATTTGGTCGAAAGCAACATCTGTTTTATAGGTATCTACCCCTTCATGGGCTTCGTCGATGACCAGTAAGTCCCAGTTGAGTTGTGCTACTTCTCCCAGCTTGTCGTGGCTTCCGCCGAAATAGATAGAGCCTTTCAGGTCTTGCAGACTTACGAACTCTATACAGTTCTTCACCCTGTCTGGCTGCGTGATATATTCCAAATATTGCTGGCGCGTGAGACAAGGCGCATCCTTACGTTCAAGGAGGGCAGACACACGGCTGACGAAAAGATAGTGTTCGTCCCCCACGAACTTCAAGTAGTCGGAATACCACGAATCGGCAATGGCAGGGCGGTTGGTAACAACGAGCACATTCTTGAACTTCATGCGCAGGCACAGGTCATAGACTGCCAGCGTCTTGCCAAACCGAGGCTTAGCATTCCAAAGGTATTCGGTCTGAGGGCGGTTGGTAAAGCTGTCCACCGTCTTACGCACCGCTTCCCCTTGGCTGTCGTCTCGTAACTGATACTGCTGAGTGGGCTTGCCTTTTACCACACCATGGTTAGCGCGGAAGTCATAAAAGCGATGGCGCGACTCCTCAGTGCCTATCTTGAACCATTCCGTTTGGGGCTTCTGTTCATATCCCAGCTTGTTCAAATAGGCATGGAAAGCCTTGTCAATAAAACTCTGATTAGAGCCTTCATACACCGCATTACCATACCATTCTAATACCCAGGCAATATTCGCCGTGTGACATTGCTGCTTAATACGGACTTCCACATCTTTTAGTTCCGTATAGCCTATTTTTACCCAGCCATTATGGCGGGCTATCTCTGGCGTGGTGTAGGCATAAATCTGTGGCAGAGCCACGCGGGTGGTTTGTATATTCGGTGTTTTCATTAGACCATCTCCTTTACATGAGTTTCTATAAAGTTGCGCTCCTCAATGGTCAGCCCGTATTTGTTATAAAGCTGCAAGTCTATTTCATGCACGCTCTTCGTCCAATCGATGTCGGAGGAAGAAGTAAAGTCTTGCAGAGGGACGTACTTCCATTTTTCTGGTGGATTATCTTGTGTTATCTTTAATATACCTAACATAGTTCGGGCAAACTTACTTGTAATATATTTATATGCAGCTTGAGCTTCGGCTTCTTTTTCAAATGCGCCAATTCCAAGAAAAGTTTGTGTATAGCCGATTAACGGTTCGCCGATTAACGGTTCGCCGATTAACGGTGTAGATAATACTTCGCCCAATGCTCCAGATCCATTTGATTTTGGTACAAGAACTTTCCAAAACTTTAAATTTGTTTTACGTAAGTCCAAATACTTAATGTCTATATACCTGCGAACCCGTTTGTTGTTTATGACTCCTATAATTGCTACGCAATTGTCATTATTCTTTATATCTTTGAATAAACCTAATTGATAAAGAATGGAAGCCGTTAATCTTTTTTCTTTTCCATTACTTCCTATTATATCTTTATATTGTGGATAGTCCTTATAGAGTACGTCTAATTTGAATTTGTTTTGCATATAGAATAAATCACACAGCGAGTGTTCTTTTACGGCAGGTGCAACTTTATGGTATATGGAGTTTAGTTCTGGATAATGCGTAAAGACATCAATAGACCCAAACTCTTTTGTTTTATCATGGTAAGTAATGGCAATTCCACCTGTTATATCTGTATTTGGAAAAATTTTGCCACTCACTTGGTAATAATCAAAGACTTTAAGGTGCTTGTCCTTGAGCATCTTGTTATTCCATTTTGCAGGTGTTTTGCCTGCGTTGAAAAGAAATCGTGCAGGAGTAATGAGTAGAACTTTAGGCGAAACTTGATATGCACTATCCATGAAGTAATTATACATAGGCTTATCTGATGTACCTTCTGTATCTTCATTAAATGGTGGATTTCCAATAACGAAATCGAATTTCATAGGCCATTTAGTTTTATTATGAGTTTTATAGTTCTTGGTAATAAAGTCGAGATAAGTGCTGTCGAAGTGGTCGGGCATATCGCAGCTGGATGGCAGCCAGCGTCGCAGCAGGCAACGCAAACCATTATGAAGCAAAATGTCGTTCTTGTCGCAACCAAGGCAGGGGGTTACGGTGGTGGTCTGTCCTACGAAGAAGTCGCTGACTACTTGTCTGTTATCATGACAAGAACAGGGGACAACAGCTTTCAGCCCATCCATTTGCCAAACATTCCACGACACTATCTCTGCCGCCTTGAGCAGCGTTGAGCTATCCGCCCTTGTGCCAAACCGTTGCTCGTGATACTCGTTAAAGGTGGCAAGCAAGGCTTCGCGCGCCAGCAGCAGGTTGTCTCCCTGCCACTCATAGCCATACACGCTGCCCAAAGCCAAAAGTGCCCAATGCGTCCACTCGTCGTCTGAGCAGTTGTCATTCACCTTGCGCAGCTTCCTATCGAGCGCGCCAAACCGTTCTGCCATAGGGATAAGTTCGCCCGAGACAGTATCATAACGAGAGGAGAGGAACGGAGCTTCTCCACAGGTTATCTCCAATACGGTGGCAAGCACATAGCCCTGCCATGCATCTTTCTTCTTTTCCTCATAAAAGGCTGTCCATTCCTTGTTCATTACATCAGTCATCTTTCTCACAATCCATGCCGGTGTAAACACCTCTGCCATCTGCCGTGAGCGGCGCAGCTGTTCATCGCGGCTCTTTAGGGCACGTGGCATGATGACATTGCCATGCTTTCCCGTTATGGTCTCCACGGTTATGCTGTCATGCCATTCATATCCTTGACCGTAGTAGGCATAGCAGTCCGTTGCCCAAAAGATATTATTTCGGGTGGTATGGTCGATGAGGAGTACTTCAAGCAGTCCCGGTTCATCTTGCAGCAATTTATTTGGGTCAGTCCTAAAACCCAGTTGCAAGCCCTCTCCTCTCAGGCACATAATTTCATAAGTCTATATAAAAAGAAAGGA
>NZ_JBWPJP010000038.1:0-18908 GCF_056583855.1 Prevotella sp. C0209C1
TCTTTTGTACCTTATAAAAAGAATCAGCATAAAGCTTGTCAATACAAACTTTATGCTGAAATATAGTTTTTAAGGGATGACTATATAAGATAATTATTAAAATGTATCTAATTGAAAATAAAGAAGTTACCTTGTTTACAAAACTAAACTGGTAACGATTTTATTACTGTCCGCTAAACTTTTGAGTAAGATACAATTTTAGGGCTGACACTTCTCACGAGGTATCAGACCTTTTTGTTATCTTTGCTTTTGTTCCCAAACTCAGATAACATGGGCAAAAGTACACATTTCTTCGGACAGCCTACGCAATGGTACGGAGGTATGGATAAAACGTCTGAGAATCATCGATTCCACCACGATAACCCTGTTCTCTAACGTCATCTTTAAGGGCGTGGGCAGTCATCCCAAGACGGGAAAGAAGAAGGGTGACATAAAGGTGCATTCCGCCATTCATGCAAACGAGGGAGTTCACTGTGACGTGAAGTTCACCTCTGCCGCTACCAACGATTCCTTCATGCTCGCCCCCAGCCATTTCAAGCATGATGAAATCATTACCCTGGATCGTGCATATATCAACTATGAAAAGTTTGAGGAACTGACCGAGAGGAACGTCGTCTATGTCACCAAGATGAAGAAAAATCTCAAATACAAGGTGTTGGCAGGCTGCATGGATATGAACGAGGATGGGCTTATGGAATATCGTGAGCAGGTGGTGGTGTTCAGGAAGGGCGGTATCAACCATATAGCGCGTATCGTCACCTATGTGGATATCAAGAAGGGAAAGATGCCAAAGATGGTGTCCTTGCTTACCAATGACTTTGACATGTCCATGGAGACTATCGTAGCCATCTACCGCAGGAGGTGGCAGATAGAGACTCTTTTCAAGCAGATAAAACAGAACTTCCCTCTTAGATACTTCTATGGGGAGAGTGCCAACGCCATCAAGATACAGATTTGGGACACACTCATTGCCAATCTATTACTGTCACTGTTGCAAAGTTCATTGCAGAGGCGGTGGAGTTTCTCAGGGCTGGCTACTATGGTGCGCATTGTACTTATGGAATACCTCAACATGAATAATTTCTTCAACATGCCGGATGCCGACATGAAACTCATGCTTGAAGCAGCGGCTGAATCGCCACCGGAGGTAACCGAAAATGAATAAGGGGGCTTGTCGCTAACATGCTGTCATCCGAACTATTTTGTCTCAATGAGTTGGAATGAGAATTTCTATGTTTAGCGGACAGTAATATAATAAAATCCTCAACCCTGCATCCCGATGAAAGGAGTGCAGGAGAGGAGAAAATCGTTATCAATGGACAGTTCAAAGACTATGCACCGCTATATCCACTTCCTATCATCATCGTTCTGTCCTTTATGTTAGACAGCACGGAAGCTCATTTGGTCAGAAAGCAGATCTATTAGGAATTGCAGAATACTGCATTCGTAATAATACCGATATTTTTGTTTGGCAATATAGATAACTGATTACTATTTCCTTTTTCTTTCACCGATTACATCTTACTACATAACTACACTAAGGAGAAAAATAGTGAAAGAAAAGAAATACTATAGTACGTAAGAGGATTTTTCCTGCTACTACTTAAAAACTACATATTACTTCTTTTTATAATCTTTCAATAAAAGCATACTATTTGTTATTATATTCGTATCTTTGTAAGGTGATTTTCGAAGTAGACATAATATGTCTGCATGTTCCTTTTAAAGTTATTAAAGGTTAAAATAAAGAAAACCAACAAAAATAAGTGCAGTCTTTTAGAGCAAATAGACTCTTTTTAAATTTAAATAAGGAGATGTTCCTTTGCTTAAAATAATATGATACGGATTGACGCTTGCAAAAATGGGGATAATGAAGCCCTCGGAGAACTCTATACGACATATGCCAAGAGACTTTTAGGCGTATGTCGGCATTATGTAAAAGATGATAATGTAGCCGAAGATATTTTGCATGATGCATTTATCATTATCTTCATGTCTATCCAAGATTTGAAGGATGAATCAAAATTAGAGGGTTGGATGGTAACTATTGTAAGAAACCTATGCTTAAAATATTTCCAAAGTACAGAAAAGAAAAACATTCCCTTGTCTTGCTTGGATATAGAAATCAAAGAAGAAGTAAGGGAGGAACAGAAAAGCATTGAGTTGGGACTATTGTTGTCTGCTATAGAATCCTTGCCGAAGGGGAATCGAGAGGTTTTCAAACTTTCTGTCTTGGATGGTCTTTCTCATAAGGAAATAGGAGAACTGCTCGGCATCAATCCTCACAGTTCTTCTTCCCAATTGTTCAGGGCAAAGAAAATGCTGCGTACCATGCTGATTAATTATTGGATGCTGCTTTTGCTGCCGATTCTAATACCCGTCTATGTTTATTTTATAACGCGAGACAAGACTATAGAGTCTTCTGATAACAAACGAACAGCAAAAAACACTTATAAGGAACTTCCAAAACAACTTCAAAAGGAAGCCGGCTCTCAAAAGGAAACACAACCAAGATATTCACTTTCATTAAGTACCGACGGTAATGTTGGACATACTTTTACGGAGATCGCTGTTCCTGTTGAAGATATTTCTTCGCAGGTAATTACAGACAGTGTTGGGGCTAGACAGCAAACAGTATCATTCAATGTTGATTCCTTAGAGAAGCATCTAACAATAAAAGGTATTAGCATAGGAGACTCAATGTTACATTTCTCACAAATTTCTGAAGAAAAAATGCTGGCATTGAATGAAAGTATGCACTCCAATGCCAGCAATAAGAAGAAATATCCATGGATATTTAACTTCGGCTATTCATCCAATGCCGGAGCAAATGGAACCATTTCCAATCTAGGATATCTGTCTTTGGTAGATTATGCTAATGGAGGTGCAACAGCCAAACTGTACACTCGAACCGATTTGGAAAACTATTATGATCGAAACATTGCACTGATGGATTCTGTCGAGAGAGCAAGAATGTCATTTATTTTAAATGACGCAATGGATAGCAACGACCCTTTAGATGAGAAAGCTCATCATTACCGCCCGAAAACCTTTAGTCTCTCACTTAACAAGCAGCTAAGTCCTCATTGGTTCCTTGGTACAGGCTTGACCTATACAAGGTTGAAATCCGATTTTGAAAATGATTTTAATGGTTCTTCCTTACAGAAGATACAAAAGATAGATTATGTGGGCATACCTTTACGATTGACCTATCGTATATGGGGTAAGGGTCGCTTCAACGCATATACTACAGGCGGTGTGACATTTGAAATGCCTGTTCACAGTTCGCTTGACAAAAAGTTTATCATAACAGCGGACTCTTCATATACGTTGAAGGGCAACATCAAGGCACGTTATCAGTGGTCTATAAACTTGGGTATCGGTGTGCAGTACATGATATACAAACCATTCAGTCTGTATTTAGAGCCTAATATGTTCTATTATTTTGGGAATGGCAGTGGTCTTGAGACCTATCGCACGGAACATCCGTTCATGTTCAACATCCCCTTTGGATTAAGATTAACATGGTAATCATAAATAAATATAGAATATGAAATACATGAATTTAATAAAGTATCTATTGGCACTTTGCTCCTTGGAAGTAATCGCTGCGTGTTCCTCAGAAAACGTAATAGTTGAAAATGTTAAAGTAACAGATATTCTTACCTCCGATTGTAAAAGTTCAGCATCTAAAGAGGATTCTCGTCCTGAACATCTCACAGACTTTTATAGTAATAAAACGAAGCTGCTCATGTTCATGGGAAAAGACAACACTGTTACCGCCCAATTTCTTGACGTAATGGATAATTGTGCAATTGGTCAACTGAATGTAGATGTGAGTTGCTCAGAAAAAAAATTGTAATCATCCTTTACCCAGACCGTGACATGTACACTGATTGTGTCTGCATGTATGATGTAAACTTTAAAATAAGGAACTTGCTATTCGGAAATTATCTTATTGAGATATATCAGACAACCTCGAACAAGCAGACAAGTTCATCCAACAGAATTTATCAGGGTTCGGTAACTTTGGAATCCAATAAGACCTTAACACTGACCATGACACGTTAGATATCTATAACTGAAGAAAATAAGACGGTGCGCACATTGCTACGCACCGTTTTCTATGAATACTGTTATAGATTTTCATTTTTTAGAAAATAGAGAGCAGTCTTTTGCATGGAACTGTATCTATTATTTGATGGACTCACAAGACCATCTCGTTTGTTTAACCATTTAACAGATACATCAATGCAAGCAAGACACTTAGATAGAAAAAGATATTTTGAAGATTCTGCTATAACTTCAGCTCATTATTACCTGCCATATATTAAGAATTTCCATCCCTTAAATGCATATAGCAGAATCTTGGAAATAGGGTGTGGTGAGGGTGGAAATTTGAAACCTTTTGCAAAGGCAGGCTACCAGGTCTTTGGAGTGGACATGGCGAAAATACGAATAGAACAGGCACGACAATTCTTTTCCAAGGAAAATTTGGAATGTTGTTTCGAGAGTAGCGACTTCATGAAATATCCTGCTCCAAGTGATGACGACAAATTCGATGTAGTTATACTGCATGATGTTATAGAGCATGTTCCCGACAAGCTGGCTTTTGTCAGCCACATTCGTAAGTTTATGAACAAAGACGGTATTCTATTCGTGGCATTCCCTGCATGGCAGATGCCTTTTGGTGGACATCAGCAAATATGTCGCAATAATATATGGTCTAAAATACCATTCTTCCATTTGCTCCCACATTCATTGTATCGCTTTATACTAAGAAAAGTAGCAAAGGAAGAAGATGCAACGATAAAGGAGCTATTGTATATCAAACAATGTAGATGCCCAATTGAAAAATTTGAAAAAGTCATAAAAGCAGTAGACCTATCCATACAGAGTAGGGTGCTATGGTTTATTAATCCGCACTATCATCAGAAATTCGGGTTAAGTCCCCAAAAACTTTGTTTGCCTATTTCTCATATCCCTATTTTGAGAAACTTTTTTACTACTTCTTGCTTTTATCTGTTGAAACTCAAATAATTTTAAGATATATTCAAAAAGGATTCTTTGATAGAATTAAGTCAATGGCGATTTCAACTTTCAAGTAAAGACATAATGTAGCTATCAATATGTTCAGAAATGTGTCACTGGCTAATTTTTTGAGCATTACTTATCAAGATAACCAGATTGTCCTTGCCGTTTATCATGATGTGGTTGATATGCGTGCTAATTGTTTTTGTAAATACGATGTCAATTTTAAAATGAGCAAGTTGTAATATGGTAATTATCAGCTGAAAGTATATGATACCTGATTGAATATGAAATATGATGAAGCTAATATTGCATATAATGGGCAGATAAATATGATTCAGAATTTTTCTGTAAAATTTAATATAGAAGTTAGCTTGTTAGAAAATTAAGGTATATTTTTAAGATTTTATTCAAATTTATGGCACCTGGGCTGCTGGCACACATTAGTTCAAGTGCCATTTTTGTTGTTTAGGCACTAATGTTTTCTCGTTATTCCTTGTAGTTAGTCGTCCCTTGAAAAGTAAATAACCTATTGATTATCAATAAAATGTACTTTTTATTATTTGTTTATATCTACAAGTTTTTGTATCTTTGCATGGTAAAATCTTGCAAATCAACAATGTATAAATCTCCATCCAACACCCATCAGGTATCAATGTTTTGGGACTTGGCATCCATGCTCAATCCCACCCATCCAATGTATAAACTTGCCAATCTGATAAATTGGGAAACCTTTGAGCGTTCCTTTGCCCCCTTGTACTGTAAAGACAACGGACGCATGGGCAAGCCTATCCGCCTGATGGTCGGTCTTATAGTGCTGAAGCATATTCGCAACGTCTCGGACGAGAGCATCGTGGAACAGTTCTCTGAGAACGCCTACTACCAGTATTTTTGCGGAATGGAATCCTTCACCATCGCCAAACCTTGCATACTGACGGAACTCGTGGAGTTCCGCCATCGCATTGGCGAAGCGGGTATGGAGTTGATTCTCAAGGAGAGCATCAGGATAAATCTGCTGCTTGACGACAAGCGGAAAGAGAATGAAAACAGAAATGACGGCAAGGACGGTCGTGGACGCAAGCCCGATACGGAGCAGACCGCATTCATCGACACGACGGTGCAGGAGAAGAACGTGACCTTCCCCACGGACTCGAAGCTCCTGAACAAGGTGATAGACTTTTGCCATAGCGTGGCGGAGAAGGAAAACCTCAAGATCCGTCAGAGCTATGCCAGGGAAATCAAGAGACTTAAGCTTGTGCAGCGTTTCCGTAACAGAAAGAACAGTTCAGCCAAGGTAAGGAAGGCCGACCGTCGGATGCGCACCATCGCTGGAAGACTGTTGCGCTAGCTGGTTCGGAATTTGGTCCCTGAGAACTCTTACCAAGAACGTATTGAGGTCTGCATGAAGTTCGTTAACAGCGAGAGAATGGACGGTCATAAAATCTACTCCCTTCATGATCCGGACGTGTTGTGCATCAGCAAGGGGAAGGGCCACAAGAAATACGAGTTCGGCAATAAAGTCTCCCTTGTCAGACTGTGGAATGGTCTTATTGTCGGTGCATTATCTTTCCGCAATGAATACGACGGTCACACGATAGACAAGGCTATGGAGCAGGTCGGCAGGGTCTATGGCAGGAAAATCAAAAGACTCGCGGGGGATAGAGGGTATCGCGGGCAGGAAACGTGCGGAGAGACGAACATCATGATACCCGGCGTTCCCAAGGCAAACGACTCGCCACACAAGAAAAAGAAAAAACAAAGGTTCTTCTGCAAGAGAGCAGGAATAGAGACTATCATAGGGCACTGCAAGGCAGACCATCGGTTAGGGAAGAACTTCTACAAGGGTCTCTTTGGTGATGCCATCAACGTGATGCTCGCTGCGGCTGCATTCAACTTCAAAAGAGCCATGTGGTTTCTTTTGCGCCTTATTCGAACCATGATAAAATGGAATATTCAAGGAGTGGATTCCAACTTTAACGAAACAAAGGTATTATCCAATACCATTTGCTGGTTGTAAGTCGAATTCTTGAGGGACGACTATATATTTCCCCCTTACTTGAGAAAATTGGACACAATAATCCCAGGAGTTCGATAAAAATTGTATGCAAGAGCCTCCATAATATGTTGTGCATGTGTCTTTGCCATTGATTTCATTGAGAACCATATCATAAAGTTCTGCTTCAACCAAGGTGTTGCGAAAGCGGCAAACTGTAGTACTGTCGGGAGCAGTATCTTCTAAACCCAAGCCAACAAAACGACTGAAAGAAAGACGATCGTTTACTTGTTCCTCTACTTCACCATCACTAAAACAATACCATGTACGAGGAAGTTCTATCTTGAATAAATTCAAGCTGTCATAACTTGGACGACCTGTTGATTTATAACCTTTGGCATAAGCGATTTCTATGATACCACGGATGGTGTACAATCGATTAATTTATCTATTTGGAAAAAGGAGGTCTACTTGATCTTACACTGACCGAGAACGACATCGGCAAAACTGGGAGAAGAAAGAGTTTGTTTCATACCATAAAGGTACAAAAATATGATGAAATGAGCAAATCTTCAACAATAAGTTTTGCAGAGGTCTCTTTCTATATTTCATATATGGCAAGCTAGTTGGCAATAAGGGGTACATCTGAAAGAATCCCCCTCGCAAGCTATACGGTTCGTAACCTTCACATTGTCATAAATTGCTCTGACAATCAAGAAAGTTCAACTGCTTTGGTGTAGATTTTGTACTTTTAGCTCTTTTGTCTGTTCCTACATTATTAGAATACAGATTAGCGAAGATTTTATCTAATTCTATACTGTATGCGCTTATGTCTGATTCGCCAAATTTCAATACTGTAACTATCTTCTTGACTAAAGCATCGACTTTGATCTTTACATCTTCAACAGGTGTGACAAATGGAATTTTCTTAATATAGTTTGCAGAATTGTTTGTGGAGGGATTAATGGCATTTATAAGTTCTGTACAGACGGACGAATTGAAAAAGCCCAAGAGATAATACACCCAAGTTTCATCCTTGGGGAATACACCTACTATTGACTGGTCGAACAATCTTCCGTCAATCAACGCGGCTGTCAATCTTGAAGACCGTATCATAGGGATACCTATTCCATTCTTGAAATAGAAATCCGAATTTTGGAATCTACATTTTTTACTTTGTCTATATTCTGTAATAGCCAAAGTTGACCAATCCATAAACCAATGATTGGGTTTGACATATTCAACATTTCCACCCTTTACAATCGGCACAAGGCAACATGGTTCTGATATTCCATTCTCTTTCTCTTTTTGAGATAACGATGTCATCCTAATACGCTCTTTGTCTGCGCAGCCGTATTTTTTAGCATTCTTTACCTCTTTATTGATTGGGTGAAGATACTTTTTGTCATATCCCGAATAAAAGCCAGTAACGCAACTTGCTATGTCTCCAATTCTTTTTATGCTCCTGTCATTTACCAGCTCTGCAATTTGTTTAGTAGAGTTAAGCATGAATGCCGATCCAACACTTTCAAGTACAGATTTCTGAGATACAATTTTCATTACACCACAATCCCTTTGCTCCAGTTCCTCCACTGTCTTAAAATTTGTCCTAACCACAATCTCGTTGTTCAGATTCTGAGAAACGTCTGAACTTTTCTCCAATGTAATAATACAAAGATTTGCATAGCCAAAATTGACACCAGGAAAAAATGAAGAGGGGAAAAGAGCCAATTCTTTAATCTTGGTATTGGTGAGCAAAAATTTACGAATGGACAAATGCCTATGAAGAGACAGGAATGTATTGGGAACGATAAAGCACAACTCTCCGTTTTCCTTCAAGCAGCGGGTACAGGCATAAAGAAAAAGGGTATAACTCTCTTTCGTATATAAATCAGGGTACAATTTGTTGAGAAGTGCCTTTTTATGCTCGTCGCTCCTCGCACCATAAGGAGGATTGCCTATTATCTTGTCATATCTTTGCGAGCACTCCAAAATCGCTTTATCAAGCAAGGTGTCCGTTTCCTTGATTGATACGCAAGATTTCATACTATACTTGCTTTTCAGACCAGCCACAGTAGACGAATTAAGTTCAAAAACACTGATTTGCACATTTTGAGTATTTTCCAATATTTTGTCTATGAATACACCATCTCCTCCACACGGCTCCAATATCAGGTCGTGTGGTTTAAAATGCAACATGCCTGTCATATAATTGAGTATGGGGTTTGATTTTGTATAATATGCTTGATATGTCAATGCAGTGTCCATATACTTACCAGATAAGATAATTCTGAAGATTGTTATGCGTAACAGTTTCCCTCATCCGAGATGCAAAGTCGTTCATCCAATCAATATTGTTCTCTATCCAATGGTGAATGTCAAAACCCGTGAAATGCCGTATTTTAGAATATGTGTCAGAACCGCATGAAGTTTTCCACACTCCTGAACTTTGGAGCGTGTTCAAATAGTGGTTGTTCTCTGTAGAGCGAACGAATATCAAGCACTTGTAGTTTTCTGCCTCTATATTCTGGTATATACTCCCGACAAGAAGCAGCCTATTTGTATTGCCTTTTTCGTTTGAGCCGAATCCGCTCTTGAAATCTACAATATATTTGGCTGTTCCGTCTGTGAAATGTAAGTCGCATTCCAACTGTATTTCACCTGATGTCACAAGTCCCCACACCTTGTCATAATAACGTTTAAGTTGTGCTTTTTCGTCAAACATAATAGCCAAACCATCTATATAGATTGCAATTTCCGTTTAGAGGCTCGCCTTTACTTCAGAAAATAGAGGCGGCACAAAAGACGCAATTCTTGTGAACGGATATTTGAAACACAATTTGCAAAATGGCTCCCACAACTCACCCACTCTTCAGGAAAAAGCCATATAGTCATATTCCCAAACAGCATTACGCGATTCTAGCATAACCACATCATTTGTGTAAGTTATCATTAGCACACACTCCAGAATATCATTGTTTGTCCAATGTTGCGCTCTTGCCGTCTCCTCAACAATTAATAACAGATTTTCCTTACTCTGAATAATTGCCTTGTTCAGGGCAGATGCCCTTTTCTTATAATCGGCTGCGGAATACTGGAGTGCCAGTTCGCTAATTATCTCATTGGCACGATTTCTAAAATATGCCAAAAGTCCAGCCTTGTTGTTTCTTAAATTTATATCTATGTCCATAATAGAAAAATAGATGCTATATGTTTACACATAAAAATAAAATAAAGATAAACATTTTAAGTGAGTTACGCAAACCTTTTAGAAACAAACACCTCATATAAAAAGGTACAAAAAATTTATGGAATAGCAGAGCTCGTGTTTATGAAAGTTTGGGTTTTGTGATATGTTAAAAGAGGGTTTGCCATTTTTGACACACCCTCCGTATTTTTTAAGGAATACTATATAATAAAATTATTGAACCCCTTCAAATTCACGTAGAAAACGAGTATCATTTTCAGAAAAAAGACGTAAATCGCTTACACGATACTTTAAGTTTGTTATACGTTCTACACCCATTCCAAAAGCATATCCTGTATAAATAAGCGGATCTATACCACAAGCTTCTAAGTCATGGGGATCAACCATTCCACAACCTAATATCTCTACCCAACCTGTATGTTTGCAAAATCCACAACCTTTTCCTCCACAGATATTACAACTAATATCCATTTCTGCACTAGGCTCAGTAAAAGGGAAATAACTTGGGCGCAAGCGTATTTTTGTGTTAACACCAAACATCTCGCGAGCAAAAGTCAGAAGAACTTGTTTTAAATCAGTAAAACTTACACCTTTATCTATATAAAGTCCTTCAACTTGGTGAAAAAAACAATGAGCACGAGCACTTATAGCTTCATTACGATATACACGTCCTGGGCAAAGTACACGTATAGGTGGTTTATGTGTAGACATATAATGAGCCTCGTCATTGGAAGTATGACTACGTAAAAGTACGTTTTTAGTAACATCGACACTATTGCTGCGATCTATAAAGAAAGTATCTTGCATATCACGTGCAGGGTGATCTGCTGCAAAATTAAGCATAGTAAACACATGCTTATCATCGTCTATTTCTGGGCCTTGAAATAAAGTAAAACCCATTCTGGCAAAAATATCTATTATCTCATTCTTCACAAGTGTTAAAGGATGACGTGTTCCAAGCTCTATAGGATAAGCTGTACGTGTTAAATCAATATCATTGCTTTGGGCATCTTTTACTTCGAGCTGTTCCTTTAATGCATTAATCTTTTCTTGAGCCCTTCGCTTTAGTTCATTTATACGTATCCCAACTTCTTTTTTTTGATTGGCTGCAACATTACGGAACTCACTCATCAAAGCCGCAATCTCACCTTTTCTGCTAAGAAATCGCAAACGAAACTGTTCTACCTCTTCAGTATTTTTTGCTGATAATTGGTTTACTTCTTTGAGTAGATTATCTATCTTTTCTAAAAGCATACTTCTATATTTTTCTGCAAAGGTAATGATAATCTTCCAAAAAAAATAGGATAAAGTATTAGAAAAAGAATAGCTTTCACATACTTTTCTATTTACTCTGTCTTTATTTTTCTTGCTTTTTACCAGTAACTTTATTCTTTGTATTCTTCTTTCCCTTACTTTTATCTTTTTCTATTTTCTCTATTTTCGCCTTTAAACGAGCAATTTCTTTATCTTTTATTTCTATTTCTTCTCCTTGATTACGAATTGTAGTTAGTAAGCTATTTAGCTCATCATTATCTATATCAGCAGGATAAAGAGCATCTACTCTATTAATAAAATCTCCTAAAATGTTCATGTAATTTGTAAACGCATCAAAAGCATTATTAAAAATGCCACGATATATACCTACATGTGAAGGCTTTGTAGACATTAAACGAAAATTATTACTAGCTTGAAGATAATACCAATCTTGATTAATACTTGGATCTCTGGCTATGCGAATACGATCTGCCACACTATAAAGTTTATTAAAAGCTTCACGCTGCATTAAATTGCCAAGCCATGTACTAACATCACGTTCTTCATCTATCCAACTTAACGTATCTGGCACTTCTAAAGATCCAACACTTTTAAACTTTTTACACACTTCAGATGGAGTACTAAAAGTAATATCTCTTTCCTTAGCACATCTGGGCAAAGCATATAAAAAATCTAAAATATTACTTGATAAAGGTTGATCTATGCCTAAAGCTGATAAATTCATAAATAAGCCAACAAACTCTTCCTTTTCTGGAAAAGCTACAATATCATTTACAAACTTATCCGCAAAAAGAGGATAACCTTCCCAGTTTGTATTAGCAAAACGTAGAGAAATATCATCACTAAGATTAATATCTCTTAGCAATAATTTCAGTTTAGGCTGCAAAGCGCAATTATATATATAATGTGGAGATTTCCAGCCAAGAACATGTTTAGCTCCTTCTGTGAGCATACCTATAAAACCCATTTGAGAAGCCACCAATCCTATTTCATCATTATAAATAAGAGAAGAGTTGCGCAAGATCTTAGGCTTATGCCCAAAAAGTTCGTTTATCTTTCCTATTTGTCTCAATACATCTTCTTTAAAACACTCCTTATTAGCTAAAGAGGATAAACCATGAGAATATGGCTCTGCTATAAATTCGACACAGCCTGTACTATTAAGCTCCTGAAGTTTCTCTATTACCTGTGGTGCATATATTTCTAACTGCTCTATACCTACTCCTGAAAGAGAAAAAGCTACTTTAAAATAGTCGCCATACTCCTTTATCATATCAAGTATAGTATTAAGCGCAGGTATGTAGCTTTGCTCTGCTATTTTATTAATAGTACGCTCGTTCTCATAATCATCATAATAATAATGATCAGTACCAATGTCAAAAAAACGATAACGCTTTAAATGGGTTATCTGATGTATCTCAAAGTATAAACAAATAGTTTTCATTATATTCTGAAGTTTAGTTTATTATTTTATGTATATAGGATAACTCTTTTTCTTATGTCCAACCTAATGTTTGTAAGTATAATTGTCTTATCCATGCCCCTACTTTTTCCCAAGTAATATTATCTACTTCTTTTTTACCCTCTATAGAAAGATATTTAAACAAGCTTTCATTATTACATACAGAAAATATAGCATCTGCCATTGCATGTATATCCCAATAGTCCACCTTAATGCAATTAGTTAAAATTTCTGCGCATCCACTTTGTTTTGATATTATAGTGGGGGTTCCACACTGCATAGCCTCTAAAGGTGAGATTCCAAAAGGTTCGCTTACAGATGGCATTACATATACATCTGAACGTTTTAAACATTCATATACATCTTTACCACGCATAAATCCTGGGAAATGGAAGCGATCAGCAATATCACGATCAGCAGCCATTTTTATCATCGCTTCCATCATATCGCCCGATCCCGCCATACAAAAACGAACATTTCTTGTCCTATGTAACACCATATTTGCTGCTTCTACAAAATATTCTGGTCCTTTCTGCATAGTTATACGACCTAAAAAAGTAACCAGCTTTTCTTTTCCTTTATGAATAGGGCGTTCAATTGCTGCTATATCATCTTTTAATGGATATACTGCATTATGCACCGTAAACACTTTAGACGGATTCTGATGATATTGGTTTATTACGGTCTGGCGAGTTAACTCAGACACACACATAATACAATCAGCATTATCCATACCATCTTTCTCTATTGAAAAAACCATCGGATTAACTTTTCCACGAGACCTATCAAAGTCTGTAGCATGTACATGTATACATAAAGGCTTGCCTGATACTTTTTTAGCATGTATTCCTGCAGGAAAAGTTAACCAATCGTGAGCATGAATAATATCATAATCAAACGTACGAGCAACGACACCAGCTATAATAGAATAGTTGTTAATTTCCTCATTTAAATTATTTGGATAACCACCAGCAAACTCTATAGCTCCAATATCATTACAGTGCATATAATTAAAATCATCATAAATATGCTCACGCAAAGTATAATACATCTCTGAAGACATAATGTTCCCTATACGTTGCTCTAAATAGGCACAACTAATATCCTTATAAACAACAGGAACACAATTCATTGCTACAATTTTAGCAAAAGTTTTATCCTCATCTCCAAAAGGATGAGGCAAACACAATATTGTTTCTATATCCCCCTGTGCATGAAGACCTTCAGAAATTCCAAAATTAGCGGTGGCTAAGCCTCCATATACATGAGGAGGATATTCCCAGCCAAACATTAACACTTTCATCTGTTTTCCTCCTTTTTATCTTGATAAGTTTCCAAAAGTTCGAGCGTACGTAATACTTCTGCAACATTCATAGCATATGATATTGCTCCCCTACCATGAAATGGAGGATTGCCATCAAAAAGTTCTGGTAATGTTCCTAAACAATGATAAAACATCTCTCCTTCAAAGTTGACAAGTTGACGCGCTACAAAACTTATCCGTGTTCGCTTATAAAGTTTTAAACACGCTTCCATATAAAATCCTCCAAGCCAAGGCCAAGCCGTACCTTGATGATATGCAAGATCACGCTCATCTTGACTTCCAATATACATGGGAGTGTATCCTGAACTCTTTGGGGAAAGCGTTCGTAAACCTTTAGGGGTTAGTAGCTCACGTGTGCAATAATCTAACACACTCTTCTTTTGTTCTATATCAAGAGGTGAATAATCAAAAGCAGTTGCAAAAATCATATTAGGTCGAACACTCCAGTCATATTCTACTTCTTCTGCTACATAATCAAAAAGATAACCATACTTATTATAGAAAACATCTATAAAACTATTTTTACACTTATCTGCTATGATCTCTAATTCTTTTGTAAAAGCATTATCTTTTTCATTATTATTAATAAATGCTACAAATTTTAAAGCATTATACCACAAAGCATTAAATTCTACTATATAGCCAGAACGAGGAACAACAGGTTGCCCTCTATAATAAGAATTCATCCAAGTAATAGCTTTTCCATTAGAATTAACATATATAAGACCATTTTCTCTAACCTCTAAAAGGGGATGTTTACCTGCAAGAAGATAAATCATAATATCACAAAGCAATTTCCCGTAAAGCTTTTGACATTGCTTTACACCTACCGTTTTTGCATATTGCTGTAATGCCCAAACACACCACAGCATAACATCGGGTTGATCGATTTCAGCAATATCTACAGTAAGAGACTTTCCTGTCATAAACTCTCGCAAACCTTTTTCAGAAGTTTTCATTACCAATTCAAAATAATCCTGTTCTTTAGTACTAAGAGTTAATCCAGGAAGAGATATAAACTGATCTCTAGCCCTACACTTAAACCAAGGATAACCCGCCAAAATATAACGAGCATCATCTTTAGAACGGTTGCGAAACTGATGAGCTGCATTTATTAAACAATGAAAAAAATTATCTCGAGGATTACGATCGTCTATTTCTTTTTGAAATAAACACTTTAGAGACTTAGGCTTACTTTCACTAGTAGAAGCTGCAAAAACTATACTCTCACCTTTCTTTATAGTCATTTCAAAATAACCAGGCACATAAAGGTCTTCATCAGAAAAATATCCACGCGCCATTTCCTTAGGATACTCTATTCCACGATACCACATAGGATTAAAATGGAACTCATTACTCTTTGAGAACTGCATATAAAGCGAAGGGTAGCCTTTATACAAGCATGTACTAATGCCGTGGTCAACTAATAAATAATTGCGATTTATAGCATTATTCTCATGAGTAAATTCCTTTACACTACGAAAGGCCAGAAATGGACGAAACTGTAAAGTCGTAGGTGAATGGGCGTCTAACAAGGTATAACGTATTAAAATTCTATCTTCATAATGTTGAAATACAACTTCCTTTTTTAATAGAACACCACCCACACGATAGGTAGTAGTAGGTACCTTATCACAATCAAACTCACAAATATATTTATGACCATTAGGACTAAACACGTTCCCATGATATTTGTGTAAGCCTAAATTAAAAGCTGCACCATGCTGTATCACAGTAGCATCAAGTGAACTTAATAATACATGATTTTCCTCATCTAATTCATGTATTGGCACTACAAGTAATCCGTGATATTTTCTAGTATTACAATCTACTATAGTAGAGCAAGAATAGGCGCCAGACCTGTTAGTTCGCAAAATTTCTCGAGATAAGGAATCTTGCAGATTAGTCATTACTGATTTTTCAAATCGTAAATAGCTCATAAGCTAATAAGGTTTTTGTTATTTTTCACAAAGATAATAAAAACTATTTACTACAAATAATTTTTCAAGCAACAAATTATAATAGAGATATTATTTTTTAAGATTTACCTATATTATGAAAATCTTTCATCAATAAAATAAAAAGTAAATAACCTAACACACACTAATAAAAAAAAGTGTATCTAAAATTGATACACCTAAGTAAAGTAGTCGATAGGGGAATCGAACCCCTATGCCAAGATTGAGAATCTTGTATCCTAACCGTTAGATGAATCGACCAATAATATTTATAGTGCGGAAGGAGGGGGATTCGAACCCCCGGTACGGTAACCCGCACGTCAGTTTAGCAAACTGGTGGTTTCAGCCACTCACCCATCCTTCCTAAGAAGGTATATATTAACCAATACTACCAAATATCTTTCCAAAAGTGATGCAAAGGTAGTATTTTATTTTAAACTACCAAAACTTTAAAAGAAAAATATTTCCAGATATAGACATTATATATTCATAAAAAAACATCTAAACAACTAAAATAGTATGATTAATAACACATTAGCCATTATGTTTTTTCTTTATTCAATATAGTAGAAGTGCCATTATCATTTAAGTTAAGTTATACTCAGTTTGCAATCAATTGACGCAATGTCCATTTTCTAAATAATGTGATCATAAAAGCTTAGTAAAATAACAACTCGTTAATGTTTTCTATACTATATCCATGTATAGTTTATAAATTCTTTTCATTATTAGTCTAAAAATGGGAAATAATCCTATTGAATTTAAGCAATATTAATAATTTTAATATTTTAACACAAAAAAATTGTTTGATAAATATAAGTTATATATCTTTGTAACGTGTTTTTCATGGTATTAGATTATTAAGGTTAGGAATTTCTTTTGTCGTGAGACAATAAATTCCATTAGGGTATGTCAAAAAGACATACCCTTTTTATTCATAAATATATTGCTTCTACTAATCATCCTTTTGCAATTCCTCTAAGTTTTATACTTTCTGTAATACTAATATCATTATAAAGATATAAGATTAAAATATTTAGAGAAATTACAAAGCTACTAAGAATACTAATATTTTGTCATATACTATTATCTGTATTAGCACTTAAGGTAAAATCAAACTTTAAGCCATGTGGATAAACATTACATACAGTAATAGTGCCTCCATGTATTGTAATAGCATTTTTTACAATTGCCAAACCTAATCCTGTTCCACCAAGTTTTCTGCTTCTACCTTTATCAACACGATAAAATCGTTCAAAAAGTCGGGCAATATGCTTTTCTGGTACTCCAACACCATTATCAGAAAAGGTATAAACACCTTTCTTATATGATAATGTAACAGTTGTTTCTTTTCCTGCATATGCTATAGCATTATCTGTAAGATTTCTAAAAACACTATAAACAAGATCAAGATTGCCTTTTATAACTAAATCTTTAGGTATAAAATTATAAAACCTCATAGACTTTTCTTTCAGTCTTAAAGATTCTTCTGCTTCTATTTTTTCAACAAGCTCTTTTATATTGATTGATTCAAAGTTGTATAAATCAGGAGCATCATCTATACGATTAAGCACTGAAATATCATCTACAAGAGATGTCAAACGCTTACATTGCGCAAAACTCCTATTTAAAAACAGCTTCTTTTGTTCCTCGTTTATACTTTCATTCGTAAGTATCGTTTCAATATATCCGTGAATACTTGCAATGGGTGTTTTTAATTCATGAGCTATATTTTGAGTAAGCTGCCGTTTTAATATGCTTTGCTCCTTTCTTGTTTTTGCAAGTTTAGTAAATAAAGTTACTATATGTTCTGATATTTCACCTAACTCATCATTAGGAAAGTTAGTTAGCTCGTTAGGATCTATATCTTCACTACTTTCTGCTCTCATTGCAAAATTTCTCAATGCTGTAATATTTTTTCCTAACCGATGTGTGAAACGATAAAGAACTATTGTTAGAATAAAAGTAATAGCTAATACAAACCAAATATAATGTTGATCAGTAGACAACTGTCTACCAAGAGAGCTATTATATGGTAGTGCTGAACGAATAACAATACCTTGTTTAGGATAATAATTTGCACTATAAAAATATTTAGTCCCTGTTGTTTTAGAAGGGCGATAAATATCTGTTCCATAGCCATTCTGCTTTGCTAAACGAAACTCTTTTCTGTTTGAATGATTTTTTATATTAGCATAATCCTTTCTAATATTATCATAGCAAACTTTACCATTAGTATCAATAACAGTGATACGTAGATACTTTATAGGGTGTAACCTTATATATTTGTTTATAACATACTCTTTATTATTTCCTTCTAATGCAATAGCCTCAGATATTTGATTGTTATAGTCTTGCAACTTAAGACTCAAAACCTCTATCTTAAAATATCTCTCTCTTTTATATTGAAATAATATAAAACAAACAGAATAAAGTAAAAGTAATAAAAGAACAAACCAAAAAAGCTGATTTCCTGTATAGTGTCTTTTCACCACATTTCTTTTTAGTAATTATTAAAATATAAAAAGCATAATAGTATGCAAAAGCATAATAAATTATATGTAAAATTATATTATTAACAATCGAGTAGGAGGTAAACCCTAATCATAGGTGTTTATTTCCTACTTTCGTGTTCACCGACCTCTCACACCACCGTA
>NZ_JBWPJP010000039.1:0-15850 GCF_056583855.1 Prevotella sp. C0209C1
GAAAAAATCATCCTGCAATTTGAGCTATAGGATACATACTTCTCAAAATCATCCTGCAAAATGAGCTATACGCCAAAAATTATTACTGTCCGCTAAACATAGAAATCCTTATTCCAACTCATTGAGACAAAATAGTTCGGATGACAGCATGTTAGAGACAAGCCTCCTTATTCATTTCCTGGTATCTCTGGTGGCGATCACATACCGCTCACCGCCGTTTCGACGGCTTATTTCAACTATTTTATCATGGTCGAGAGATTTTATCAGCTGACCATATACCGGCTGTCCGAAGAAAAAATATGATTCTGAGCTAAGTGCTTAAAGTACAAGGTTCTGCGATTAAATGCAGGTTGTATAGGTAACGATTTGGAAATGAGCCAAGTTCACTGATACACAATATTTTGAATAGCCAAAGAACGCTTACTATTTCTGTTGCAAAGGTAATACTTTGCGAGGAGAAGTGAGCGTCTTTTCCTTTTTTTCTTCTTGTCAGTGAAAGAAAAAAAGATATTCCCATATTCTATTGTATCTAGCATTGGTTTTACAAGCATAGAAGGTTACTTCTTTTTTATAAGTTTATGAGTTTGAAAAAAGGAAAGATTTCACATTCGGTACAATCCTAACCAACCATTTTGGAAAACGTAACTTCCTGCGTCATTTCGGCTAGCTTGAAGGTTATGTGTGTGAATGTATAGTTGGACCAACAGCTGTTACAGAAGCTACGAATATACCTCCTGTGAAATCTTTGCCTGTAATTCTTTATTCAAATTAAACATTGTCCAACGAGTGAAGATGTACTTTTGCTTTTTAGCAAAGCGCAATATCATTCGTTGATCTTTCATCTCAGCAATGCCCATCAATGTAAGGAGCTTTTGCTTATATGCATCATCCACAAAGGGACAAGTCATCATATCCGCCGTGAGAATCGTGAGTTCTGAATTGCGTTTACGCTCCGCCTCCGCAACAAGCCGATACTTTTTCAAAATCTTATCTTTCAATACTGTCTTTTGCCCATTATAACACTTGTGGTTAGCATAGTAATACATCAATATAATGCATGCGAATAGGTTATACTGCAAGTCACTTTTATCAATAAAAGATTTAATAACTTCAGGTGCGAACAGATATGCAGAACCTAATTCTTTGGCTAATATTAACAGATAGAGAGTTTCATGCAAGGTATTTCGATGTGAATCCGTTGTAGCCAGTACCAAGGCTATTTCATCTTGAATCTTCTTAAAAATAATGTCCTTGCTTATTGTTTGGAATCTAACCTCAGGATTAGTTTTGAAATCACCATGCCGTTTTGCATAGATAACAATGGTATTCATTATCTTCTGCAGTTTCAATGTAGTATTTACCTGTCTGTTGCTATTAAATACGAAGAACGCCACATCGACTATAGATACAAGATAAGTTGTAAGTTTCCTTTGTACTTTTTGTACATGAATTTCTACTTTATTTTTATCTGTATCTTCTTTTGACATCAGACGCTCATATTTCTTGAAGCCCATTTCATATCGATTAAGAAAAGCGTCAAGGCGTTGGCTCATTTTCTCAAGCAGATAGTTTGCTATATCGCAATATTCAATCCCACATTCCTTAACTATTGCTTTTATTTGAGTATTTACCCTATTTGCAGGCAGGTATATATTGAATTTCTTATATAGTATTTCCCTGTCTTTATCCGAATTTTCGTCTTCGGCTTCATCTTCTTTCTCCACATCCAAATTTGATTCTACTTCTTCCCAAAGTGGAGTCGAAAATATATGGCTAAATAAATATTCTATTCGCTGTTTTGCTATTGTAACCTTTGTTATAAAAGGTCTTTCAAACTCTTCAGTTTTGGACGGACTGATTTGTAATTTGAATTCTTTCAGCCATTTTGTTAGACTTTCCATGAAGAGACTCCTATCCTTTTCATCATTATAGAATAGGAAATAATCGTCAACATACCGATAACACTCATAGTTAGATTTCTGACAAAGCTTTTCTTCCAATAATTCCTGCTCAACCTTTTGGTCTATATACTGAAGTATAATCTCTGCAAAGATTCGAGAGAATTCCGGACCTATTACAATACCATTCGTTTCACGAGCATTGACCGACTGCATTAGATTGTCAAACGCATCACCAACCCATGAACCATGATATCCGGGCAAAACCTTCACCTTGTCCGCACCTCCTGCAGTCGCCCAACTTATAGTGTGGGTGTAAATACTGTCGAAACAGCTCTGTAAATCGAACTTCACAAGATGTTTGAATTTCTTTTCTGCTCGTTGGTATCTGTAATCCTCATAGAACTTGTATATATTTGAATACTTTTCGTAACTGAAGTAAGTTTTTAAGTTCTCATACTCATTGAAGAACAATTCAACTTTGTCGCTTTCATGTCCTAACAACTTTCGATGAAGTCGATCTCTATAGTAAAAGTATTGTGCTATCTTGTGTGGTTTGCGAAGAGAGTATTTACTCTGATTGCAAAGATATAGTATAGAATACTTATACTGATTATAAAACTCTACTACTTGCCACTGGCTATATGGATGTATAATTGATAGGGTTCTGTTCTTATTCGGCTTGTGAGCTATGTTGAAATGATAAGGATAGAATAGAGCATTTAGTCGATGTTGGAGTGTCCCGATTTCATTACCCTTTTCATAACATCCAAATAGCAATGCAGCAAAAGCATTCGCATACTTTTCATCCAAACGTTTAGATTGCTTCAAGATATTCCACGTGATATTATCAACCTTTTGTTTTTCACCAACCCATAAATACTTGGCAAGAAATCGATACAAATATCGGTTTGAGAATATTATAGGACATTCGTAGGGCAAAACATCGGAAAAGAGAACTCGCTCTTTGCTATAACTAAGTTTTATCTTCTTTCTCTTTCTCATACCCACGATGATTTTATAGTTCGTAGTCTCTGCTTCTTTACTTTGTAACGCTTGTGAGGATAATCAAATCCTTTTGTAAAAGATAGTAAAGCAAGCTTTCGTTTCAGTCTATCCTCTAGTACAGCCCTATCTGCAATTGCAATAGATGTCTTTGAAGAAAGACTCAGCCTACCTATGTTGCGACTCAATTGTCCATCCAAGTATGACAGATTTCTTTTATTATCCAATAGCTGATTGGAATAAAAGATGCCAACCTTAACTCCTTTCTTTACGTTATACAGATTTATGTTGCAGGTCAATACATGAAGTGCATCAAACAAATAGTGTGCTGCTACATCGAAACCTACTATATCAATCATATTGTCAAAAGTAGAGAACGACTTATCTATTCTATTTGTAATACTTTTCAATTTGTCTTGAGAGAGCGAGAATAGCAGACTATCTCTATTCTCATTGCCAATATGAATATTATATCCTAATAGATTGAAGTCTAAATCTATTGCATTAGCCGAATCATACATATAGCATTTTCCTAAGCCATCTGATGGTGTGTGTATTGTCAATCCCTTTTGAGAATAAATTTCCTTAAGTTCTTCAATGTACCAATCTATTGATTTATGGTATTCATCTCTGATATCAGGGTGAATAACAAGCACCATATCGTCCACATATCTACCAAGAAATAAAACACCTGGCAAAAATCTCTTTATCACCTCATCTATTTTGGACAAATAGAATTCAGATAGTAACGAACTGATAGCGCAACCTCGTGGAATACCAGTTTGTAAGGTTGGTACAAGTGGGCGTAGATTCTTGGCTTCAAACTCCTTTCGGATGAGTCCTCGCAAAAGGGATTTACTCTTTACATCAAGCAGATTGTTACCTTCCAAAGACTCAAACAACTTATCATGTGGTATCGACTCAAAACAGTTACAAACATCCGTTCGGATGATATAGTACCTGCTTTTATCCTCCCTCAACAACATTTTTAACTGAGAAAGTATCTCGTCGCGACTTGACATGGATATCTTAAACAGTTTTTTCACATTTCTGCAAAGAACTTGCATTGCGAAAAACTCTTCAGCTGTAGCTCCAATAGAATAAACTGGCTTCTGCGGATCTTTTGACGCATCTGACGTAAGATTGAAACGAAAACTACTTGACAAAATATTTAAAGATACTTTGCTAAGATGCTCTTGAAGCAAGGCTTTCTGTTGCAGGGCTTTTTCCTTCATCGATTGCTTTAAGTGGTCAATATGACTCGTTTCTTCCTCTGTACGCTCTGTCTTTTTCTTTCTCAATATCTCATTTAGTTCCTTTCTCATCTCACGATAGTTCTGAGCTGCATCCAAATATTCAAGTGAAAGATACCTTTTCTGCATCTTTCCCTTCCTATTTACTGCATTGAACGCATCATTCAGCGAATCGTAGTTATATGAGAAGCTATATTGAGACATCTCTTAGAGTTTGTCTATCTATCTATCTGTTTATTCATCCACTCCTTCCGCTTCGGTTTGGAGGTAATTGTTTTGCTTTTTATTTCGACAGAAAAGCGCAGTCACTGATACAAAATATTTTGAATAACCAAAGAACGCTCACTATTTCACTTGCAAAGGTAACACTTTGCGTGGAAAAGTGAGCGTTATTTCGTGTTTTTCTTCTTGTCAGTGAAAGAAAAAAGCGATTACAGTCGTTGCGAGCGGTTACGGTGAATGAGTTGTTGCCATTTCTGTTCGCACCAATCGGAAACTGATAGTCCGTTGATAGTAAGAATTGGCTGACGCTTCTCGTTAGTCGTGATACGGAGTTCTGCATTCTCCTCCGTGAAGTAGCGTTTGTACATTCCTGAATATGCCGTAGCCGTACCACGTACTGCCACCTGCCTTTGGTGCATCTTCACTACTGTATCATCATCAAATCCCATCTTGCGGAGCATCAAACGAATATTAAGCAAGAGATAGAAGCTATGAAAGAATCGCTTGATAAAACCTTGCTCTTCCTCATACACCTTGATTTCCTTTTGCTGTTCAGCTATGGTCTTGTCTTTGGCTTTGACGGTATCTTGCAGGAGTATAACCTCCTTACGGATTTCGGCATTCTCCTTTTCAGAAAGAAACCTCTGTTGTTCCATCTCCCTTTCCAACTCTCCGACGCATTTTTCTGCCTTGTCAAGTTCCGTATTCCCAAAAAGCGAGTAGAGTGTACCCTTTACACGAAGTTTCCCTGCCTGCTTCTCCAACTCCTTGATTTTCTTGATTAACTCTTCCTCCTCAAGTTGTTTCTGTTTCGTCTCTTTGAGCAGTTCCTTGTAATACTCCATATTGGTGCGGTGCTTGGCTTCCGAGCCGTACATACCTCTCTCCAACCCGAAAGACCTCATCTGTTCTGCGTATGTGGTTTGGTACTCCTCCAATTTCTTCGGGGTAAGCACATCATCGGCACAGAGCCGTACCTTGTCTTTCTTGACTTTGTACTTCCGCTTGCCGTTCTCGGCTTCTGCCTTGGCTTTTCGTCTTTCTCCTTTCACTATCGGCACCACCGTTGCATGAATATGTGGTGTTTCCTCGTCAGCATGAAGTGTGGCTGCTACCACGTTTGCCTTGCCAAAGGTGGTGTAAAGCCATTGCATCGTGCTGTCACACCACTCTTCTAAGCGACCTTCGCTTTCAAGTCGAAGCATATCCTCGTGGGAACCTGATAGGATAAAACGAAGTGCTTTGACTTGATTGTCCGCTACCTTTCGGTAGATGTTTGCCGTGGCAATGCGATGCTCAATGGCTTCCGTTCGGTTGGTGACATTTGCAGGAAATTGCACCAACTCACGGTTGAGGTGTGTGCGAGTTGCATCGACATTACTTGGCACGAATGTTCGCTCAATATGAGTGGTCATTGCCGAGTCGTTGCCACGTGCCTTGTCTATGTGTAATACTGCGTAGCCCATAAGTTGATGATGGATTTAAGGGGTATCCAAAGGGGCGAAGCTCCTTGGCTAAGGAGGGCTTTTTTAGCGGTAACGGAGTGGAGCGTGAAGAAAATGCCCTAATGAGCTATGGCATTTCTTCTAAATGCCGCTCCGCCCAATCCGAAACTCCCCCTTTGAGATGTTTGCATTCTCTGAATGCACAGAAGCTTTGTTGCTAAGTTTCTTTTTAGGAAACTTGCAGTTGGGAAAACTGCCATTGCTCTTGAAACAAAACTATCTATCTGCCTCTTGTTCTCTTTTAGTCCCTAAGGATACCCGGTTGATACTTGGTTTTAATTGCACTCTTTTGCCTTATCTGCGAAATCCACGCTTGACGACCGATTGCGGTTCCTTCTGTTTTTGTTCCATCACTTTCTGGCGAGAAACGTGATACTCGTTCAGGTCTTTATATCTGCCATAATGTCGGTTCATATCCTCTACTTTGATACCAGCCGATTGTATAGACTGGAGGGCTTGTCGTCCTGCTTGGTCGTTGTCAAGGAAAGCTCGAACGGAGTCAATGCCGTTCTCGTGAAGATAGGCAATAGCTCGTGAAAGATTGCTGACCGAGTTCAGCACGATGGAGGGTGAGATGGTTTCTTTTCCTTTCATCGTGAGAAAGGACAGGAAATCGACAAAGCCCTCAAAAATGTTGTGTGTGGTGTCTTTTGCACCCTCCTCACTACCGATAACGGAAATATCTTTCGGAGCGATTGTCCCTTTGAAATGACCGTTGTCCCTGAGTTCATATCCTCCTGTTCGATTGGGAAATCCTATGGCAGTGTAAGTTCTTCCGTCCACCTCATAGCACACGGAACGCAGATAGTGTTTGGCAAGCGAAAGGTCAATCTTCCGCTCCTCCTGCAAATAGCATTGCAGGTGTGGGGGTAGTTCCTCACTGATGCCGAGAATGCGCCTTGTGCTTGGGAATTGTTTTGATATTTCTTCCTTTGAAGGAGTTGCACGATGAAAGGAAAGAGCGTTCCCTGCCAAATGGCTCATTGCTTCGTGAGCATTGCACCTTTGCAACAACATCACAAGGTCTATGATGCTGCCACCTTTGCCTAAGCCGAAATCATACCAGAGATTCCGTGCAAAGTCCACTTTCAAGCTGGCGTTATAGTCTTCCCGATAGGGTGCATTGTAAAGGGCATAACTTCCGTATTGCTTGACGGGCTGTATGCCCCGAGCATGAAGGTAATCCGCTATGGATATTCCCTTAATACTTTGTAAGTCGTAATATTCGTTGTTCATTGCTGTTATTGTTGGGTTTGGGTTATTCATATTCATTGTTCGTTATTTCATTGTTTGTTCTGTTTTCTCTTTTTAGAGTTTTCCTCTTTTTATCCTACTACCCTTCGACACTCGGATAAGTGATTGACAGTGAAAAAGAAAAGTGTAACACTTCCCTCCATTTTATCTTTCTACTTATTCCTTCTACACCGTATAGCCATTCTTTCAGCTGTAGAAGCGTAGCAAGATAGTAGTAAGCTGTGTCGCAAGATGGACACCTCCTGCAATCCTTTCTCTTTCACTGTATTATCCTTAGTTGTAGTAATGTAGTAAGGAGAATAGAAAGGAAAAGAGGAATGAGTATAGTGAAGGGAGATAGTAAGAGGGTGCTATGGCGGCTACTCGGGATGAATCTTGCGAACTGCATAGACATATACGGGATTGCTGTTTACCCTGCGACACTCCCTTGTATAACCAGCCTTTCGCAAGGCTTCGCCCATCCGCTTGGGAGAGAGCTGCTGTCGGGTATAGCAGGAGAGATACCCCACTATCTCCGAATTAGTCATATAGAATCGCTTGGTGGCTTTCTCTGCATCCGAGGGAAAGGTGAAGTAGCGGAGCAATAGTTCCATTTCAGTCGTATAGATTTGGAAGGCTTCGCTATTATGGTGCAGTTCGATAATCTCCTCATCATTGAACCAATAGCGAAATCCGCTTTTTAGTAGTGCTTTTGCTTCGCTATACACAGCATCCATTGGGATTGTCTTGGCTCGGTCTATATCTATCGCCAATACCTCAAAAGGTAGGAAACGTCGGCTTCCTGTCGGGTCGGTGAGAAAATCGTTGCCATTGACCGAAGCCACGAAGTTCGCCAAGTGTGGTCGCTCCTCGATATGCTTCTCGTAAGGCATACGATACTTCACCTGTGGACAGGTAATGAGGTTCTTCAGTTCGTTCTCATCTCGCTTGTTGAGGGCTTTGAGTTGGTCGTCAATGTTGATGATGAGGTTTTGACCGATAAGGCTCAACACATCTTTCTCCTGTGGGTATATCTTTCCCGTATAGCGGTAGTCGGATAGGGCTGGCGGACAAAGGAGGTCAAGGAATGTGGTCTTGAATTTTCCCTGTTCACCCGTCAATACAAGGCAAGTATGGTTACAACACTGCTTGTCATCCATCGCATTGGCGACTACCGCCACCAACCATTTGGTAAGGTATTCCCTCCACTTATCGGGATTGGCTACGATTACACAATTAGCAAGTGCAGTTATTGCTTCTTGCTTCACTGCGTCTACAGCAGGTAAACTGTGGAAATAGGCTTGTACAGGATTGATCCGTGGAGAGAAGTCGCTTTCTATGATACTGTATAAGTTTTCTGATGAAGTCTGTACGTTGGCTTCCTTATTCAAGGCTCGTTTAAGCGTGTTGATGCAGTAGCGGTCTATCGCCACATAGTTCCCCGTTCCTCTTTGGCAATACTCGGCTCGGTTTAAGACGGTATTGTAACGGAACTCATATCGCTCCGAAAGGAACTCCTCTATTTGGATGTTCTTTGAGGTGTTGTCGCAGTTTTCTCTTTTCATTGTGCGAATTGCTTTCTATTACTTGGTTTTGATATTTGGCACGTTCTCGATTACCAAAGCCAAGTTAGGCAGGCTTTTTCGCAGAGCCAAAGGTGGCGGTGTTCTTGCATCAAAGTACATCACTTTTCTTTGCTACGACACAACGAGAAAGCCCCTTTTCGCCCAACAATGGAGGAAAAGGGGCAAAATAAGTGTGCGGATAGTACGGTGAGAAAGTGTGAGGTCTGCAACGATTCGCAGAGTTTTGCACTTTTCGTAAGGAACAAATGACTTTTAGAGCGATGCAAGAGGATTTGAAAAGGGAAAAATAGGGGAGATATGATGCGTGGACTTCCTGCCGTTTCCCTCTTCTTCCCTGCTTATCACGACCTCTTCGGAAATCGAAATCCACTGCTTACTTTTGCGTCAGAAATCAATAATCACGCAAATAAAACAACAACGGAAAATGAGATTTACAGCCATTGACACCTCCGCTTGGGAGGAACTGAAAGAGAGTATCGTGGAACTCACAGACTGCTTCAACGAGCACTTTGCTCCACCTGCCGAATTACCCGACCTATTGCACAATGGGGATGTGTGCCGAATACTGAATATCAGCAAGCGGACACTGCAACATTACAGAGACACTGCGGTATTGCCCTTTATTCAGATCGGGCATAAGTGCTACTACAAACGTGAGGATGTGGAAGCTCTCCTCTCGAAGTCTAACCCTCATAAAAGCTAAACGACTATGGAGTTTGAAACGATCAACAAAGAAACACCAGAGATGAAGCAACTCATCTCGGGCATTAGAAACCTTACAAAGCATGTACGAGCAACAGCACAGACACACCGTCCACTATTTGAGGGCGAACTCTACCTCACAGGGCGAGAAGTCTGTGAAAGGCTTTTCCTTTCTCCACGCACCTTGCAGGACTATCGGGACAAAGGAATACTGCCATACACGCAGATAGCTGGAAAGAAACTCTATCGCATGTCTGACCTGCAACGAATTCTAAAAGAGAATTATATAAACAGAAACCTACATCAATAACGGTGCAGGTTTTTCTTTGTTCCACCTCTGATTTTCTCTGTTTTTTCTAGCGGTTTGTGTTAAATGCTTTATTTCTCTCTAGAATCTCACAGAAAATCTATAATTTTGCAGTTGAGCATATAGTGTGCTCATACATTTTAGTAAAAAAGAGGCGTTATGTCTTCGTCTTGTATGTCCGAAGCCTGAGAAACTTCAAAAAGTAAGCAAGAGAAGGTATGATAGTCTCCACGCATATAGCGTGGGGCTGTTATTTCCACATCTACTTACAAAGGTTTTCTCAGGGCCTGGACATTAAGACGTGGAGCATACAGTTCCACGCCTTTTCGTATTAATTAAAAACTTCAATATGTTTAACTTTAGAAAAAAAACCTCGGTAGCGTCAACTCTACGAAAGAAGATTGCTTCTTCATTTGACACTTCAGTTCGAGATGCTATCAAAGATTTGGGTAGCAATGACCCATTATTTATGGGACTTATGGTAAAAGCTGCCATTGGCTATTTGTATCAAGCCCTTAAAAATAGTAATGAAATGGAAGTTCTTTGTTCTATTAACGGATTGGATTATCAATCTATTTTAGAAGATGAATGTAATAAAGCACTACAAAAATATTTAGAATAATGAAATGGTTTATATTTGCCGTTATAGCCATTATTCTTTGGGCTATAAAAAATGCAATCTTCAAGAAAATAGATGAAGATGAACAACGATCACTATCAACTCCCGGTAGAGCAAATTTTATTCGTGAGCATTATCAAGGTGTGATTGATTACATTTTATCAAATAGTGAATATCAAATTATTTTTGAAAGAACTGATGCAATTAAGATTGGCACATCTGACAAAAAAGAATATTTAGCAATTCATCAATCGTCTGGAGGATTGCTTATAGCATTCATAAAATATAGCAGTGTTCAAAAAGAATGGCATTTTTCTCGTGGAGAGACTGAGAAACATATAATTTACGAACTTCAATCATATATCTAAAGTTTTATGTGGGGCTTTATTATAACTATTGTCGTTTTAATAGTCATCAAATTTATTTATGACACAGTAAAACAATCTTCTAAGATTGCAGCTGATGGTGGTATTAGAAAAAAATATTCAACTCTCGTTGAACATTTTTTATCAGGTCATCCTAATTGTAGGATTATTCAAGAAACTAATACTTTTGTATCAGTAGGAGTTAGTGGGGCGGGCGGTTCTCAAGTTTTCTCTATATATCCCTCATACGGAAATGTTACCATTATTATGCAAATAAAGAACAACCCAATTATGGGAAATTTGAAAAAAGAATGGACTTTTCTAGAAAATATGGATCAAGAGGATATGATTATCAATATAAACAAGGACATGGAGAAATTTATGTTCGATTTTTCAAAACGCTTTGAATAATGGGATTTTTCAAGACTTTACTTTCTGCTGGACCTGCGCTTAACAGGTTAGCAAAAACGTGTGACGAGTGCTTAAACTGCATTGAGCACTATAGACTTACCAATAATTTTGATGAAATTATAAAAGCAGCTTGGTTATACACTTATGGAATCCAAAACTCATTAGAAAAATGGAATTTCAATCCCTTCTCTGCTAAGATATTCATTCCAAACCACCAAAACTTAGGTAGAATACCTATCAATCAGGCTGTCTTTATTATTCTTGGATATATTTCAAAAGAAGCAAAGGAATGGGGAAGAGAAGAACTTATAACGGAAATAATAGAAATGGGTAGTGCATACTTTAAATATGATTATCTTTGTTCTATGGAGCTAAAAAACAGATTAAAGCCTTAATAGCATGAAATATACTTCTTATCAAATCAGACAAATGTCCTGGGCTGAGTGGAATGCCACTATGGCAAATGAATTAAATTCTGCTGGATTTAGATGTCGTGGGTTTAACGAAGAAACAGGGAAATGGGAAAATAATAGGAATTTATATAGAGCAGATAGTTCTGACCCTAAAATATTTATACTCGGTACTGTTGATGGTGCTAGGGAATATGAATATTTAAAAAGTATAGGTTTACTTAATAATGGTAGATGTCCAATGTGTGGTGGCAGTATTGATGGGAATCCCGCTCGATTCACTTCTGGATATGACCATAATGCACATTTTCAAATATGCCAATCTTGTTGCAATAGAGGTAGAAAAAGAAGTCTAAATCATGCAAATAATAGCGGTTGTATTATTGCTCTACTGCTTTTACCTTGGCATCTAATCAAATTGTTATGGTTATTCTTGTGAAAGACCATTGACTACTTTCCTTATCCATTATTATACAGATAATTACCCAAAAAAGATGTCCATATCTTGTTTGCATTCAATTCCTACATTTCTCTATCAGCCTATCCATATCCTTTGAAATCTTGCTATCTGTGATTTGAGCGTAGATCTGTGTGCTGGCAATGGAGGCATGTCCCATCATCTTAGCAATACTTTCTATCGGCACTCCTGCTTCCAATGTCAGTGTACCGAAGGAATGGCGACCAACATGAAAGGAAAGTGGTTGCCGAATACCACAAGCCAAACCAATAGCTTTGAGGTGCATACCTATCTGTATTCTACTCAGCGGTGTTGCAAAGATGGTGCTGTCTTCTTTCTTGTCTTTTGATGGGTAAAGCGAGAGTATCTGTTCGGCTATCGGGTGCAGGGGCGTAATGCTCTCTACATCGGTCTTCTTTCTGTACTGACGGATATAACGTATCCCTGCATTGTTTGTCTTGATATCACAGTACCGCAACTTGCTCACATCGGCAAAAGCCAAGCCTGTGAATACAGAGAAGAGGAATATCCTCCGCACAAACTCTGCTTCCTTGTTTTGAAAGGGCATAGCCAAAATACGAGCAACATCTGTCTTACCCAAACAGCGAATCTTCCGCTCCACTCGCTCATACTTTGCATCCTCAAAAGGATTGTAGCGAATAGTTTGCTGACTTACCGCCCTATACATCAGCCGACTTAGCCAAAAGAGAGTTTGTTTCGTTGTCGATAAGGCATAGCCTTTTCGCTTGAGATGGATACGATAATCATCGAAAAACTCCATGGTAAGGGTCGTAAGAGGAATATCTTCTTTTCCCTTACTCTCCACAAACAATTCCAGTTGTCTATGGTAGCAGCGGCAACTTTGGTAGGTGTTTAATGCTCTTGTAGATTGAACTATAGACAATTCCTCTCGGCTAAGAACAAGTAAGGAGGTCGGATTTGCTCCAACTCCTTGTAGATGGTTCTTTAGTAACTCGGCACTCACTGCACCAAATTGCAAAAGCAAAGTATTATAGCCCTGCTCAATCTTCTCTCGAAATGCTTGCAAACGTTGATTCTGTTTCTTGTCATTTGTCTCTTGTCGCTTCACGCTCCAATTGTTGGGAGAAATGCTTTCTCCTGTGGACATCACTACTTTTGAACCGTCTATCGTAATACGGCAAAGGATAGCCGTAGTGCCATCTGTTTTCAGTTTGCTACGATTGATGTAGAATAGGATCTTAAATGTACTGCGCATAATCTTAAAGGCTAAGGGTTAAATCTGAGGTGAAAGAGAGAAAGCGACCAAACTCCTCGAATACTTTCGTTGGTGTTACATGAGCATATCGTTCAGTAGTCTCAATCTTGCTATGCCCAAGCATTTTACTCACGGTTTCAATCGGCACTCCATTCTCTAAGGTTATTAAGGTAGCAAAGGTGTGCCTTCCGACATGTGCGGTCAAGGGAATAGATATTCCAGCCTTCAGCTGTAAGGCTTTGAGCAAAAATCGGTAGGTCTCATAAGTGATTGGTGGCAACAATCTATCTCGTTCATCCGAATGATAGGTGTCGAGCAATGCAATAGCTTGGGAAAGAAGTTTTACTCGACAGAGGGTATCGGTCTTCTGTCGTCTAAACTTCAGCCACATTGCTCCTGCATCATCCTGCACAAGATGCTCTTTGCTCAGGTTCATCATATCACAGAAGGCTGTACCTGTATAGCATGTAAAGAGGAAGAGATTGCGAGCAAGAGACAATTCTACCTCGTAATCTTCTAATTGAATATTCAAGATCTTCTCCAAAGAAGACCTATCCAATGCTCTCGGTAGTTTGCTCTCTCCTCGGTCTACTTTGACAAGATCAAAGAGAGGGCGGTCAATCAGTCCTTCACGAAAAGCCAAACGGCATACCTTCTTTACAGCCAAAGTCATCTTGCGATAATAACTCTGAGAATGACCATGTCTACCGACACTATATTGATGCAAGCCGTCCAAGAAGTCCTCGGTTAATTGTCCAAAAGTAATGTCGTTTGTGTGGTATCGCTCTTGGATAAAGACTTGCAGATGCTTCTTGATCATATAGTAGACCGAGTGCCAGCGTTTCGAAATCTCCACCCCGACAAGTTTCTTCTCTTCTTCCACCATTTGGTCGTATCGCTGCAAGAACGTGGTTCGCCCCTGCATTGAGCCTTGAAACAGCTCCTTGATCTCTTTGGCAGAGAATTCTACTCCTCTATCACATAGAGTTTGATACGCTCTCTGTACAGAGAGGAGCAACTGGTCCAATTTCGCATTGGTAGCCACTGCTTCACGACTCTTGCCATTTAGTCGGCTTTCTCGAGTATTCCACAACTTGGGATTACAAGACAGCTTACTGCTAAACTGAGCCACCGTGCGATTGTAGGTTATTCGCCCCATAATCGGAGCTTGTCCCGACTTATCCAAACCGTTCTTTTTGAGGTAGAGCAACACCTTCATTTTGTCTTTCTGCATACGCTTCTGTTTTATGGGCAAAGTTACCCGTTTTTGAAGCGTTTTCGGTTATGCAAAATATTGTGGTTCAGCGCATAAACATCATAATGAAAGAAATTGTCTTCCCTGTGCAAACTGCTTATCGTTACCTCGCATTATCCACAAACATTTGACTAACGATTTGGTAACGTATCTTATGCACAAATCCACATTTTCTGCACTTTCACCATCAAAGCAGTACACGGCAATAATCCGTATTTCTCACACATTCTCAATCACTTACCATCAATCTACATAAATCAACCTTTTTCTTGCATTTGTCCGAAGAAATGTGTACTTTTGCCCATGTTATCTAAGTTTGGGAACAAAAGCAAAGATAACAAAAAGGGCTGATACCTCGTGAGAAGTGTCATCCCTGAATTTGTATCTTACCCAAAAGTTTAGCGGACAGTAATATTATGGAATATTTGCGTATTTCATTTATTTCTTCTAATTTTGCAATTAGCATTTAGTGTAACTGCTGTGTTTTTATATTTATCAACATCAACCAAAACAATTTAGTTATGAAAATTAGACTTTGTGATTCAGAACTGAATGCGAATGAAGCGAGAATTAATGATTTTCTTTCACAGAAACAGATGTCATGTATTGTGGGTGGAAGTCGTTCGTATGATCCAGATGGTTCAGACTCAGAAAAGGATGTTAAGGACAAGCCTGTCATGCCCCCGATCTATCCCAATTATTCGGAATCTACTTATGTGAATTACGGACCTGGACCTAGAACGAAATGATTACTCGTTGTCTAGTCTAGAATGTCTTAGAAATTTAATTTAAGCGGCATATAAGTTGGAGTGAACTTATCATTTTCGCCTCATTGCTGCTTATTTTGTTATTGGTAGTTTATGTCACCAATGTAAGTTGCGTCTGTTGCGTTTGCTGTTCTTCATCTTAAAGGTTTATGAATATAATAAACGCAAATGCAATTTTGATAATGACTTTCTATGTGAATGCTTGTTAAGTAAATTTATAAAGACTATGAAGTATACGGAGTTAATTCTTAAAGTAAGTGGGCGCTGCAATTTAAATTGTGATTATTGTTATGTCTTTAATAAAGGTGATAAATCATATATGAGAGAACCGGTCAGAATGTCAGAGGAACTGATTAAGCCGGTCGTAATGCGAATTAATGAACATTGCCAGAATAATAATATATCGCATTTTTTGTTATTTTTCATGGAGGTGAACCTTTATTGCAGCCTAAATCCTTCTATAAAATGTTTGTTGAAACGGTTAAGAACATCATTCACAAAACTCACGTGTCATATGGATTACAAACCAATGCTACACTTTTAAGTAACTAATCAAAATTAAGCGACATGTTTAGAGAAGTTTATACGCAACCCCTTTCCGATATCTGCCAAAGCTCT
>NZ_JBWPJP010000040.1:0-14606 GCF_056583855.1 Prevotella sp. C0209C1
GAGAGCTGTTTGGATGTACGTTTAAGCATAAATATCTGCAAGAATTATAATGTAAAGGTACAAAAACTTGCAGATATAAACAAATGATTTGTAGCATAATATACTGTGAGTCAGCGGAATATTAGATTTTTAAGGGTGGACTAATTAGCTACAATCTTAATAAGTTTTTAAGAATTATCCGTTCACAACTAACTTTCTTGTATTAATAGATAATGTTTTAGAAAGAAAAAGGTAAGAGTAAGTATAAGAAAAGTATATGTTTTAAAAAGAAAAATAGGTTATTTTTATCTCAAAAATAAATTAAAAATATAATAAAAATAAATTATTTTTCCGTTTAATGGTTTATGTTTTCGTTTCTAAAATGATATACTTTTATATATTAAAAGACATGTATGACAAAAAAAAACAAAAACTAAAGTCTAAAAAAAAACATTAATTTAAGACTACTTTCTACCAAAGTCGGCAGGTATTTCGCCCCAACTTCTTGTTTCCCACTTCACTATAGGCACACGAAAAGTATGATCTCTAAGCCACAATTCAGCTCTTTTTACCATATTAAGCACCTCTTCGGTTTCAGAGCTACGTAATAAAGTAGTTTTGCATCGCTTTTTATTTACCCAAAGAATGGCATTATACGAATCGCTATATATAATCTTATCTGCTATTTTATGTTTCTCCATTAAGGCTAAAGCATGTACTATGGCAAGAAATTCACCTATATTATTAGTCCCCTTTATTGGTCCGAAATGAAAGAGTTGCTGCCCTGTAGCAAGGTCTATCCCGCGATATTCCATCTTACCAGGATTACCCGAGCAAGCTGCATCTACAGCCCACGCCGCTGCCTTTACCTCTATTGGTAAAGGCAACACCGTGTCATGTCTATAATCAGGAGGATTTATAATAACGCTCATATAAATTTTATTTTCCGCTAATTATCCTTATTCATTTTATCCTACATACGTTCTGGCACCTCAATGCCAAGCAAAGACATACCATTCTTAATAATCTTAGCCACATTATTTGCTATAACCAAGCGTGTAATCTTTTCCGCATCTGTATCGGCTCCAAGAATGCTATAATCGTGATAAAACTGGTTAAACTCCTTTGTAAGCTCATAGCAATAATTAGCTATACCACTAGGACTATAGTCTATACCTGCTTGTGCTACTGTAGAACCAAACTCATTTAACTTCTGCACAAGGGCTATCTCCTTTTCATTTAAAGGAGATTTATCGGAAAGCATCTTTGGTATAGATATATGTTGTGCTTCTGCCTTACGCAATATACTACGAATACGCGCATAAGTATATTGTATAAAAGGACCCGTATTACCATTAAAATCTATCGATTCTTCAGGATTAAACAACATATTCTTACGTGCATCTACCTTTAATATGAAATATTTCAAAGCTCCCAAGCCTACGATACGAGCTATTTCGCTTTTCTCCTCTTCAGTAATACCTTCAAGCTTATTTACCTTATCCTCACTTAACTTTTTGGCATTCGCTATCATCGACTCTATCAAGTCGTCGGCATCAACCACAGTTCCTTCACGACTTTTCATCTTACCATTAGGCAACTCTACCATGCCATATGAGAAATGAACAAGATCTTTACCCCATTTAAAACCTAAACGATCCAAAAGTATTGAAAGCACCTGAAAATGATAGTTCTGCTCATTACCTACAACATAAATCATCTTATCTATAGGATAATCAGTAAAACGCATCTGAGCCGTTCCTATATCTTGTGTCATATATACAGATGTACCATCTGCACGAAGCAATAATTTCTGGTCTAAACCTTCATTTGTTAAATCTGCCCAGACAGAATTATCATCTTTGCGGATAAAAAGCCCCTTGGCTAAGCCTTCTTCTACCTTCTTCTTACCAGCAAGATAAGTATTACTCTCATAATATATTTTATCAAAACTTACGCCTAAAGCTTTATAAGTTTCATCAAAGCCAGCATACACCCAACTGTTCATCTTAGCCCAAAGGCTACGCACTTCAGGGTCATTAGCTTCCCATTTAACAAGCATTTCGTGAGCCTCTTTCATCAATGGCGACTCCTTCTCTGCCCTCAACTTAGCCTCTTCTTCAGATAACCCATCAGCAAGAAACTTCTCTGTAAGCTCTTTTAGCTCCATACGATAATGCTTATCGAAAGCTACATAGAAATCGCCTATAAGATGATCGCCTTTCTTACCTGACTCTTCCGGAGTAATTCCATTACCCCACTTTAACCAAGCAAGCATAGATTTGCATATATGAATACCCCTATCATTAACAATATTAGTCTTTATAACCTTATTACCATTAGCTTCCATTATCCTTGCTAACGACCAACCTAAAAGATTATTACGAACATGGCCTAAATGAAGAGGCTTATTTGTGTTTGGAGAAGAATATTCTACCATTACAAGAGGACTCTCTTTTGTAATCTCCTTTTCGCCAAACTTATCTTTAGAACTAATATCATTAAGCAAACTTATCCATGCCTTCGAAGATATTACAAGGTTTAAAAAACCCTTTACCACATTATAAGAAGCAACAGCCGTACAGTTTGCCAAAAGATACTCGCCTATTTCCTGACCTGTTTGCTCTACACTCTTCTTAGATATTCTAAGCAAAGGAAAAGTTACAAGGGTAAGATTACCCTCAAAATTAGTACGAGTCTTCTGTAGCTGCACCATGCTATCTGGCACTTCTACACCATATAAAAATTTAATGGCTGACAATGCAGCAACTGTTATCTGATGTTCTATATTCATCTCTATATGTATATTTATGATATTTCAATACTGCAAAGGTATAGAAATTCAACTAAATATAAAAGCAAATACAAAGGATATGCCCCCTTATTCATTATAATAGCATATAAATATAATTACCAATCTTTACGAAAAGGCTTATTATCGTACACTATATCATCATTATAAAAACTACGGGCAATAGTCTGCATCGCATTTATATTCATACGATAAAGACTGGGATCAAACCCAAACCACATAGTTCCACCATACCCCTTAGATACAATATCTTGAGCATAATAATTGGAAGAATAATAATTCCTTGAGCATTCATTAGAAGCTTGTATCATGCCTCTTCTACTTAAACCAGGATAATTATAACTCAAATCACTATATCTGCCATAATCTTGTATAGCAAAATCGATAAATTCACCTGGCTTTTTACCATTAACTGGCACCAATGAACCTGTACGACTATATACATAAACCTCAACTAAGCGATTATGACCTAAATACTCCTTTAAATAATAACATAAACGTGAAGTTGCATAAACATTAGACCGCTCAAAGCCAGGATAATCCCCCTCGTTACCATATTCATCATCCAGAAACACGCCATCTAAATCATAAGCATCACACATAGCCTTCATATTGCGAGCAAAGGCTTTAGCACCTTCTTCTGATAAATTAGTTATGCCTGCACGATCATGGTTAGGCAAAATACCCATAATAACCTTTATTCCTTTTTCACGTAAAGGATCTATATACTTCTCCTTATAATCAAGTAAATGTTGTACATTCTCATTATTCTTATTATAAACCTCCCCAGTCTCTTCATTATAATTGATATTGCCAGAAAAAAGCACTACCTGATCAAAAAAATATTTCTTACTATTTTTTAAAGTAAAACAAAGAGCATTAAGAGGATTAGAATCATTTACCTCAGGCATTGATATATTAATAAAAGGCTGTGCCTTATGACAATTAGGCATCTTAGAAATATCGCGAACCAAAAGAATAAAATTACCTCTTTCTGATATACCTATACCGTTATCACTGTTAATAGACAACGGTATAGCATAAGTGCTATTTTCTTTCAAATGCTCTGAAGTCTTATAAGCAACTGATATTGCCGTAGACTTATCTTCACCCTTTAGAATCTTAGCCGTTGTAGCAATAGCCACCAATTCCTTAGGCATTATTTCATATTTAGTTCCATGCTTCTTATTATACTGCTCAAGTACAGAAGCATTATAAACTATAGTAAACTTCGCAACATCTGTAGCAGAACTATTAAGATTAACATACATATCTGTTTTACCTTTATTATTAAAGATAATTGAGTCTACTTCAGAAGCCCCATACTTATCCGTTATAAAACTTAAAGGTCTTTCAGAACTAACATATCGTTTCTCATCTAATTTAGGTAACTCAACACTATCCGAACAAGACGTTATAAAACCTCCTATAAAAGAAGATAATATCATGATTTTTAGAATATTTGCTTTCATATTTTTTTTGTTTTTTATCTTTATGATAATGAATGATTTTATAAATTAGTAATATGTCTTTCACGTTTATTTCTCAGGAAGAGAAACATTTAACCATGACAGATTACTATTAGCAATAGCATCATTACCATTACCTGTAACATCTTTTACTATATTTCCTGAAGGCTCATCAAACTTCCAATAAGCAACAAGCCCATCAGTTTTAGGATCCACTGAATAAATATGAGACGATATTTCTTCTTTAGTACGGATAACTTTCCATACACGTACCTCCGAGATCCAACCATCTAAATAGCGTCCATTATCATAAGACTTTCCTATAAAAAAAGCACGATCACCAAAGCCATTAAGATTAACGTTTATAATACCAGCGTTTACCTTAGATTGTTCTTTTCCATCAACATAAATAATCATTTCTTGAGACTGTCTATCGTAAGTCATTGCAACGTGTATCCATTTGTTAATAGGTAATCCCTTAGAAGCATCTGGAGCTGGGAAATTCCCCGAATTAGTAGCTATCTGAATTTGATTACCTTTCCTATCAGCATCTCCTATACGAAATAAGAACTGACCCTCAATACCCATTACGGTTGTTATTAAACGACTAAAATCACGCACTTTTATAAGAGCCTCTAAAGTTACTTTCTGCATTTGTTCTACATCAGATGCAGTTTTCCAATTTACTGTTAGATAATTCTTATTAATATCAGCTACTACATTAATTAATGCTCCTGCTCGGAATACATAGTAATAATGCTTACTTGATGACAACAAAGCTATATCGTCAGTTTTTACTGTTATTGGTAATACATAAATTAAATCACGATTTAAAGAACTTAAATTCTTAAATTTAAATATCGCATCTGTCGATTTTACCGAATTAACTCCTACGGTTACTTTCCCTTTAACTACTTCATAACATTTATTTGGCAATATAACGGCATTAGCATAATAAGATTTATTATAAGTATTTACTATAGAAGGATCTACCACAAACTCTGCATTAACTTTATATTCAGCAGGACGAGCTAATGATAAATTCAAAGTCTTTGCCACATCTCCAATTGTACCCTTTATGATAGTCTCATTAATCATTGATTTTGCATCAATAAAACACTTATTGGTAAAGTATTCCTCTTTGTCATTCTGACAAGCTACAAACAACAATACTATCAAAGGTAAATATTTAATAAACTTCTTCATAATCTTTAGTTTTTAATAGAAGGATTCAATATGTTAATAGCTTTTCTCACAACAGGATAAGTAAAACTCGGGTGATAGTAATCAGAATTTATGTTTATCATAGCTAATCCTGCTATATCATATAATTCATGCTGAGCAGAAGCCCACTTTGCAGCACCTAATACGGCATATTTTTTCCCTACCCAATAACCTGTTTTACTATCTGTAGTATCAAAAGTATACATCATTACAGCAGGTAAAAATTTATTCAAAGGAACTCCTTCAACTACTGCGCTATTAATACACTTCATTACACCTGCTTCTGAAACTTCCTCTAAACACGGAATAATAATGTATTTAGATAACTTGAATATTTCTTTATTTATAACATTTTGAGGTTTGCCTTGAAAGATTAAAGTTTTATCGATATGTTTCTTAGCCCAATTCATAGCCATACCAATAAAGTTATTTTCCCATTCTGATAAAAGTTTTTTATCAGAATCCTCCATATAAAGTTTAAACTTACCATTATAACTTATAACAATCCCATCATAATTATACTTGCTACAGATGTCAAACGATGTTTTTACAGAATCAGTTAGATAATCATTAAAACTTTTATATTTTTTGTTTTTATTTTCAGGGACTTCAAAAAAGGCTTTTTTTTGAAGTGTATAAACAGCTTTTATCTTTTCAAAACTAATCTCATATAAAAACTTCATTGATTTTTTTTCACGCAGTTTTATCATATTTTCTAAATTCTCCTTATTTATAGAATAAGGATTTGTAAGAACAATATAATCTATACTATCTGGAATAGCTTTAATTTGCTGTCCTTGTGAGTTAGGATATAAATGACTATTATCAAACCAAGCCATTGCTATTTTATGCTTACTTGCTTTATAATCACGTAGCTTAGTAAGATAATTATCATATAATTTAGCGTTTTGCGTTGATATCTCTGGCTCATTTATCTTTATCGTTTCAACATCTGTATTACAAGAACAAAAAGTAAAAGTAATAGCAATAGACAAACAAACCATAGAAAATGTAATATATTTCATATTTTTATTCTTAATTTTTATTGGTTTTTATAGCACAAATACCATATATAAACTTTAATTTTTCTTAGCCCACCAGACATCTATACCTTGTGAGTTAGCTCCTCCAAGTAATTGTAAAGCTTTCTCATAGTTTTGCTTATTATTGCTGTTTTCAGACTTAGGGTACATCATGCGACGTGCTCCTCTATTGCTATCAACAGTTCCCGCACTAAGATTTACTACTGCTGGCATTAACTTAGGGTATCCTGTACGACGAAATTCAGACCAAGCTTCATGCCCTAAAGGGAAATTAGCTATCCACTTTTGTGTAATAATACGCTCTAAACTCTTCTTAAAATTTCCATCTTCCCATTTTATTGTTATATCAGAAGGTACTTTACTAAAACTATAAGTACCTGCTGGATCAATGTAAGAAGCTGGCGTATTTTCGCTATCGTTCATATAACTCTCTGCGCCTGATACCTGCCATTGCTCAAATGACAATTTTATTCCTTTATTATAAAGCTCTTTAGCAGTAGCGTTTCCCATTTTCCACCCACGCAAAGCACCTTCTGCTTTCAAGAAAGCTACTTCTGATGCATTCATCCACATTATGGGTGTATTGACCTTAACATTATAATTAGAATAAGCATGTGCCACATCTGCATCTGGAATAGTAATACCGCTACGCAAACCTATATATTCATTATTAGCACCATCTAATGTTGATTTTGTAAACATAGCTTCACGTCGAGGATCTTTATACCCATTCATAAAGGTTATAATATTAGCATTCACACGTGAATCTCCACCATTATATTCATACATTACTACATAAAAAGGATTTTTACCTGCTTGTTTATAAAACGCATTATCACTATTATCTTGCATCACTCCTATAGAATGATTGACGGCACTTTCTGCCATTTCCTTAGCTTTTTTAGGCTCTACGTTTACAATACGCATAGCCATTCTTAGCTTTAAAGAGTTTGCTAAACGAATCCATTTTATCACCTTACCTTCATAAACATGATCGGCTTTTGGTGAAAAATCCTCTGTTTGATGTTTTGTCAATACTTCTATATCAGAATTTAGCTGCTCAAACATTTTATTATATATATCTTTCTGTGTATCATAAGGTGCCTTAATCTCTCCATTTTGACCTATCTTTGAATAAGGTATAGGTCCATAAGCATCTGTGATACGTTGCATAGCCAACACCTTAACAATGTCTGCTACAGCTATTGGTACAGGATTGATAGTATCTTTTGTTACAGGATCTATCATCTGCTCACTTACTTTTTTAACATTAACAAAAACTTTAGGTATAATATCTTTAAACAAAGATGCGCTCCAACCATCTTCTGGAACAAATGTAGAAAAGTTTTTATTATTAAATCCCGAATTACTATCAGACAAATACCCTCCCATAGTGCCACCACCTAAACAATCTGTAAATTGTAAAGTATTAATATCAGCAGGAATAGCCCAATCAGATAAATTGACCATAGCAGAACTTAAGCTATACCCTTCGCGCTGCATCTCTTTACTATCTACCCCATAAGGGTTTCTGTTCATTGATTCATATCCATCTGTACATGCAGTTATAAAAACCCCAGTGGCTACAGTTAATAAATATACTATAATATGTTTCATCTTCATAATTAAAATTTAAGTTTCACATTAAAACCTATATTTCTTGTACTTGGCGTCATAAAACGGTCAATACCTTGATAATAGTTGCCTGTTGTAGCAGTAGATTCAGGATCAAAAGGAGCCTTACAATATAAAAACAACAAGTTACGCCCCACTATAGACAAAGATAACTCTCCTAATCCAAAGAGTTGTTTCTTCTTAAATGTATATCCAAGGATAGCTTCTTGTAAACGAATATTTGTAGCACTATAAGTATAATATTGTGGAATGCCATCAGCTTGTCCGATTGCCGAATACCAAGCCTCTGGAGAGATTCTATCTTCACCATTTACTAACACATAACCCTTATCACGTGCTGCTGCAGAAGATTCTGATACACCATACTTATCTAAAGTAGCTTGTGTAGCTGAATAAACAATACCTCCAAAACGCGAAGTTATCATAAAGCCAAAATTAAAACCTTTATAACTAAAATCGTTGCGCCAAGCCATATTGCTCTTAGGTAATACAGACCCGAGGTATATCTCTCCTACATTATTATTACGGAAAACAGTACCATTATTATCTACATATACTTTCCCTTCACTATCGCGTTTAATATCTACAGTAGAATAAAGATCGCCTAAAGTTCCTCCTTCTTTTAATATAAATTTAGCATTACCTAAACCACCCATAACCAAACGGTCTTTATTTATTATAACTCCTGTCTCTGGATGTACATAATTACGTACCAGCTCATTTATCTTATTCTTATTAGCTGATAAAGTATAGTTAGTAGACCATACGAAATTTCCCCATTTCTTATTATATCCTAAAGACAGTTCTATACCTTTATTAGACACGTCTCCGGTCTGTATATATAAGGCACTATATCCTGACGACACAGAAATATCTGGATTAAAGGTTTGATTATAAGTGCGTGTTACATAATAAGTAACATCAAGATTGAAATGATTAAACAACTTTGTTTGCAAACCAAACTCCAAAGAGTTAGTTGTTTCTGGTTTTAAATTATAAATAGGATAAATGGTCTGTGTTTTCCATTGTTTATTATTATTATCCCATTCATATACAGGGTTAGCATACCATCTTGGAAAAGGAATACCTACTTTTGCAAAAGACCCACGCACCTTTAAATAATTTATCTGTTTTGGCAATTTAAAAGTCTCTGAAACTATCCATGATGTTCCTACAGAAGGATAAAAGAAAGAAGAGGTATTAGAGTGTGGACCTGCTAACATTGATGGCCAATCATTACGTCCTGTAATTGTAAGATAAAGCTGATTAGCCAAACCTATTTCCATACTTCCAAATAACGATTTTGTTTGGTCATGATAACCTTCTTGTATTTTCTTTTCTGTCTTACCATCTAACTGGTAAATATTAAAGACATTTGGAATAAGATCCTCTCGAATGGAACCATCATTACCAAAACCACATTGCTTAATATCTGAAATAGATGCACCTAAAAAGGCTGATAAAGATAACTTGTCATGTAAAAAACTTTTATTGGCATTTATCATCATATCGCCATAAGTCTGCTTATCATCTGTATTACGCAAGGCATACGAGCCATTAACCCCTGCTAAAGTACGATTAGTTGTTGCATAATTTTTTACTTCATAAGAGTTCGTTGCATTATCTATACGTATTCGAGCACTGGCACTTAACCAATCATTTAACATATAGCTAATACCTGCATTAAACATATAACGATATTTTTTATTAGTACGAACATTACGATACGCTACCCAATAAGGATTCTGACCAACATATTCACTAAGAAGATTACCCCAATTCTGTACATATATACCACGCTGACTATCCCAACGTTCATACATCTTCATGCTCTCGTTTGAGTTACCTCGTGGATATAGGTAAGCTGTTAGCAAAGGATTACCATAAACACCCTGATTAGTCATATTGCGATCGTTTTGTATAATATAACTTGCTCCTAAGTCTAATGTCATTTTATTATCAAGCAATTTGCTTGTATTACGAATAGAAAAGTTATAGCGATTATAATGATTGTTTGGGATTATTCCACTACTATTTAAAGCATTAGCCGAAAAAAACGTTTGGTTAGTCTTAGTTCCTGTAGAAAGTGTAAAGCCTTCTGTTGTTATAATACCTGTTTTTAAGAAATCCTTTAAAGGGTCATATCCCTGATAATTAGCTTCATTAAGCAGCTTTCCCCAGCTATAAGAATCTGTACCATTATCATGAATACTACTACCAGTACCATAACGATTTTGAAATTTTGGTAAACGAAAAGCTGTTGCTACCTCTGTTGTCTGACTTACTGTAAATTCGGTCTTTCCTATATTTCCTTTCTTTGTTGTAATGATAATAGCACCATTTGATGCACGATTACCATATAAAGCTGCAGCTGCAGCACCTGTAAGCACTGACATCGACTCAATATCTGCTGGATTAATGTCCGCAATTGCTTCTGTAACACCTTTAGAATCGAACTCAGAACCACCTTCTTCTCCTTGGTTAAACATAGGAATACCATCAACTACATATAAGACATTACTACTTTGCTCTATACTTCGTGTTCCTCGCATCACCACCTTTGACGCTCCGCCTATACCTGAAGAAGATGTATTAATATTTACACCTGCAACCTTACCATTCAAAGAATTAATAAAATTAGCATCTTTGTTTTTCAACATATCATCTCCTTTGACCTGCTGCACATTATAGCTTAAAGCTTTCTGCTCACGCTTTATACCAAGAGCCGTAACAACTACCTCATTAAGCTCTTTGGTATCCGCTTTCAGCAATATGCTCTGTGTACCTGCCACTACTTTTTGCTCCTTTGACAGATAACCAATATAAGAACACTCTAATATGTCCCCATTATTAGCTTTTATGGAAAACATACCATCTAAATCGGTAACGGCAACTTTATTTGTTCCCTTTACCTTAACAGTTACACCAATGAGCGGCTCGCCAGAGGTATCGATAACCTTACCTGTAACATTGTTTGTCTGCGCATTAGCCGACATTGACAAAGAAAACATTACAGCAAAAGCTATGAAAACTTTCTTTATCCTCCGAACTTTTGAATACGAAAAATTGAATAGATCTTTAATCATACTACTATTTTAGGATTAAACTAATAAAATATCGTTTGTAAAATTGTATAATTTAAATATATTAATGGAACCGCAATAACAAGACATATCTATATACGCCTCATACTACTTTATCCCATAAAGTAACATTCTTTTTATTTAGGTAAAAAGGTTTTTAATTATAATATTTCTAATTCAATGCAAAGATAATTATTTATACCCAAACGAAGTAAAAAAATATTATATTTTTAAAACTTTTTTTTTACACTATTCCATAATACTGCTATAAGCATTTTTAATGGTATCTAAAGATTATTTTTCTTACTTTGCCTTTTTATTATAAGACAAAACAGCTATTAAAATCACTTTCTTACATACTAAAAATAATGTCTCTAACGGCGTGAGATAAGATATTAAACATAAAAACAACACCCTTTACTATTAAAATTAGGTTATTTTTAGTCTGTTTTTAATTTATTTTTTGTCTATTTTTAATTTATTTTTCTATAAATAAAAACCCATTTCCTCACACTAAGCATCAGCTTTTGCAAGGAAACAGGTCATAGTTTGCTACGTAAAATACTATTATTTATATTACATCAAACAACGGTATATACATTTTATCATTACATATACGATACAGTATTATATCATATCTAAAAAATATTGATGTATTCGTGTGTCGCTATTAAGCTCTGGGTGAAATGAAGTAACAAGCATATTGCGCTCACGCGCAGCTACTATATTACCATTAACTACAGAAAGAACCTTTACTTTACTGCCCACCTTTTTTATAAAAGGAGCACGTATAAAAGTCATAGGAACATCTTCATAAATTCCCTCAAATGGTGCGATGGTATAAAAACTACCCAACTGACGACCATAAGCGTTACGCATGGCAGTTATGTCCATTACAGCAAGCTGAGACTGTGTATGCGTATTTTCGCTATCGCCTTCAACGTTTTTAGCCAACAAGATTAATCCTGCACAAGTACCAAAGACAGGTAAGCCTTCTTCTATCGACTTTCGAATAGGAACTTGCAAACCTAAGTCGACAAGAAGTTTTCCTATAGTAGTGCTTTCTCCACCCGGAATAATTAAAGCATCTTTAGATTGCTGCCAATCTGATAGTTTACGTATTTCAAAAAAATCTACACCTAAACGTTGTAGCATCTCTTCATGCTCAAGAAAAGCTCCCTGAAGTGCTAATATTGCTACTCTCATTGCCCACGTTCTGCCATTATTACCTCTATTTCTTGCTCATTGATACCAACCATAGCTTCACCTAAGTCTTCCGAAATTTCTGCCAATACCTTAGGATCGTTATAATTAGTAACAGCTTTAACTATAGCTGCTGCACGTTTTTCAGGATTACCACTCTTAAAAATACCAGAACCTACAAACACACCCTCTGCACCTAACTGCATCATGAGAGCAGCATCGGCAGGTGTAGCCACACCACCAGCAGCAAAATTGACAACAGGCAATTTACCATTTTCATGAACCCACTTTACCAATTCATAAGGAGCTTGTAGCTGTTTAGCGGCTTCAAAAAGCTCATCACTGCACATACTTACTAAGCGACGTATCTCTGCTTGCATCAAGCGCATATGTGATACTGCTTGCACAACATCTCCTGTACCCGGCTCACCCTTAGTACGAATCATAGTAGCTCCTTCTTGTATTCGGCGTAAAGCTTCACTAAGATTACGAGCACCGCAAACAAAAGGCACATCAAACTGTGTCTTATCTATATGGTAAACATTATCTGCTGGCGAAAGCACTTCGCTTTCGTCTATATAATCTATCTCTATAGCCTGTAAAATTTGCGCTTCAGCTATATGACCTATACGACATTTTGCCATTACCGGAATGGTAACTGCCGCTTGTATACCTTTAATCATTTTAGGATCGCTCATACGGCTAACACCGCCAGCAGCACGAATATCCGCAGGTATACGTTCCAATGCCATTACGGCACAAGCACCAGCAGCCTCTGCTATACGTGCTTGTTCAGGAGTTGTTACGTCCATAATAACACCACCTTTTAACATTTGTGCTAAATTGCGGTTTAATGTTTGTCTTTCGTTACTCATCTTATTAAATATTTTAAATTGTTATTCTGTCTTTCTAAAGTGTATAAATGTAAGCGATAATAAAGCTCACAAAAACATTAACGCTTACTATTTCTCCTTCTAAACTCACTTGGTGTAAGTCCGGTTTGCTTCTTAAAATACTTTGTAAACTGTGCTTGCGAGCCAAACTTAAAGTTGTACGCCACCTCTTGTATAGTAAGCATAGTAGATAATAGTCGGTTAGAAATAGTTTCTGTCAAAGCTTTATCTATTATATTCTTAGGATTATTACCTGACACCTTATGAGTTACCTGCGAAAGATAAGTGGGAGAAACGTTTAAGCAATCAGCATAAAAAGCTACATCTCTATTAGTAGCATTATGCTGCTGTACTGCTGTTAAGAACTCGTTATAAAGTTGCGCACTGCGTCCTATCAGGCTTACTTCATGTTTTACAAAAGTATTAGCATAGTCCATGGCTTTAGCAATGGCACTATTTACTAACTTTTCTGTATTAAGATATACTGCCAATGCCGATGAAAAAACATTAGAAAAGCCATGACCATGCGGATTATCAAGCACTATAACACGCGTATCTTCAAAGAAATCCCTTTCAGTAAACTTTTCTTTATCCCGTTCTCTTAACACTACAATAGAGCATAAAGGCAACAACTTGCAGCGTATTAATGCTACAACATCATCTGATAATAATTCGTCTCCATTACTTGCAGTTATAACAGGGTCATAAACTACAAATTTAGGACGATACTTCTGCAACGTTTCCACAACAACTGCTAAAGTTTCGGCATTACGAACCAAACCTATACGCATCGTATCTGGCTGTACATCATTGATAATTGCCTCTATTTGTCCACGAACAGTAGCTGCAGGCAAGTCGTACACCGACTGAATACCTAAAGTGTTCTGCATCGTTATAGAAGTAATAGCCGATACAGCACGGCCTCCTAAGGACGATATAGTTTTTATATCTGCCTGAATACCTGAACCACCAGTACCATCAGATCCTGTTATGGATAATATAATAGCCATATATATTAAGCTCTTTTACTATACTTACAAAGTAAAAATAAATATTTTATATGTGCAAGTAACGTTTGTAAACTGACAAAAAAAACTAAAGTTTTACTAAACATTCATATCTATAAAGCCATAATTTAATGTAAGCTCGACTAATTCACATTAAATTATCAAACAAATAATAAATCTCAAATCGAGTAGGAGGTAAACCCTAATCATAGGTGTTTATTTCCTACTTTCGTGTTCACCGACCTCTCACACCACCGT
>NZ_JBWPJP010000041.1:0-13301 GCF_056583855.1 Prevotella sp. C0209C1
ACACATAAAGAAATTCCTGCCTGTAATAGTCTATCAAGTAAACACTCTGATAAGTAACACGAGCAAAAGCCTCTATGGTTTGCACTAACGTAGAGAGTATATTGGAATCATAGTCAGGTGCGTTGCGCACGGTGTTCGATGCTATAAAGAAATCTTTTATGTCTGTCATATATGCTAAACGTGCTAAGGTTCTCTGATATATTTCACTACAAAAGTACATTTTTAATGCGGAATACCGTAAAAAGATTACACAAAAGTGTAAAAAACAAAGAGAAAGATGCCAAATTACACAAAAGTGTAATAGATGATATTCGCATAGGAAGTATTTTTGCCGTATAAATCAAGAAACAAAAAGCATTATGGAAAAACAGATTGCAACATTTAAGGACTACGATATTTTCATGGCAGACAAAACGAGTCTGTTGGAAATAGCACAGTTTGTGGTCAGGGAGAATTACTCCCATCACTTATCTTCATTTACAGAGAAAGAAGTAAATGAAGACATCAAATCAGTGTTTGAGGAAGAGGAATATCTGTATGATAACAAATCTCATATCTATATTGCAAGGGATTCCTTCGGGAATATGATTGGCTGCATCAGGAGCTTTCATTGGGATAAACACAAGATTCTTCCTATCGAAAAAATATATGGGATAAACCCACTAAATGCTATTCACCAGGAAAGTAAATATAGTTTTTGGCATATCGGACGCTTTGCTGTTGCAAAGGATTCGGGAATATCAACATTGACATTGTTCAAGCGATTAATGGCATTAGCAGTAAAGCCGATAGTTGAGGACAAGTACAGCTATATGATTGCAGAGATTGACAGCAAACTATTGAAAGTAATGAAAGCCTTGGGATTTGGCACACGTAAGATCGGAAAATCCATAGACTACCTTACATCGGAGACCATTCCTGTGTGTTCCAGCAAAAGAGGTATTATGGGCTTCTTTTCTAAGTATGGTGAACTTTGTAAGGTTGCATGATTACACTTTTGTGTAATATTTCAGACAATAGACTTAGAATTACACTTTTGTGTAAAGAAGAATTTTGGGAAAACAAATATTTTTGCCACGTCAATATTCATAAATATAAATTACGCTAATCAAAGCTTGTAACAAAATAATTAATTATATGAAAAAATTAACGAATAAACATTTGTGGTTGATAGTGGGACTCCTAACTATATCTATGCAGGGTATGGGACAAAAAGTAACACACAATATCACAGGCACTCTTATCTCTGATGATAATGACAAACCCTTGGAGTATGCAGAAGTACTAATTTCTGACATTTCGAACAACACTATAAAAAGTGTCCTAACCGATGAAAAAGGTACTTTTTTTATAGATCTGGAAAAAGGAATGTACATATTGAGATATAAGGAATTAGGTGAAATCTTGAAACAAGATACCATTGATTTTACAAACGACAAGAATTTAGGTATAATTAGACTTCCGATAGTTAATAAAAAACTTCAGGAGGTGACCGTAGTTGGGATGACAAGAATCATCACTTTCAACGAAAACAGTTTGGTATATAACGTTCGAAACAGTCCGTATGCCAATGGTTTCAAAGCAAATGATGTAATCAAAAATGTTCCAGGAATAAATCCATCCAATCCTGAAGAAATATCGTTGGTAGGTAAAGATAATGTAATTGTTTTGATAAATGGACGCAAGACAAATCTCAAGGGCAGGGATTTGGTGAACTATCTGAATAGCATTCCTTCAGATGATTTAGATAAGATTGAAATTGTAACCAATCCATCATCTGCGTTCAGTGCATCGGGAAATACTGGCGTTTTGAATATCGTTCTCAAAAATCGAAAGAATTTAGGTCTTGACGGCTCTCTAAATATAGGTTATCTCCAGAGGCGCAAAACAAGCTTTGAGAAAGGTGGAAATATCACTGTCTCAAACAATTGGCTCACGGTAGAATATGGATTGGGCTATTGGAAGGAAAAGCGTATGCATGATGTCAGAAACTGCTTTGAATATATTGATTACACAAAACTTATAAACAATAAGACATACCAAAAGTCAGACTACATTAGTCAAAATCTGAACACGAACATCTTTCTGAACAATAAAATGAACATTGGCTTTATGTCTTCATTTAATTATATGGACGAAGATGGAATGTCGGATGTATATCAGGAAGAATTCGGAAGCAGGAAATACTTTTCCTCAGAAAAAACACGCTCAAATAATAGATACAAGGGCTTTTCATTTTCGCCCTACTATGAATGGAACATTGACAGTTTAGGAAAGAAGTTGTTGATAAACTACAACTATAATCTAGCAAAAAATATGTCAAACAGTAATTACACATCGGATAATCAGCTGGAATTGTCCAATAGCCTGTATGATAACAGCTATTTCGTAAATACACTGAATATGAATCTCACGTTACCCTTTTCGTGGATTAGATTTGAATTGGGAGGAGAATATACTCATTATCATGCAGATAATTACTCTCGTTACAACATTGTTGATAGCTTTCTCTACAAAGAATCCATTGGTTCTTTCTACGCAGACATCAGTAAGACTTGGAAAAGAATGTTCCTTAAATTGGGAGTACGATATGAGCATACCAAATCGGGGGGCTTTCCTCGCGAGGAGACTAATCACTTTTCAAAGAGCTATGCCAACTGGTTCCCATTTATTGATATTAGTTACAAGTCCGGTGACAATAATGTGTTATATTTAGGTTACAGCAAAAGAATTAACCGTCCAGACATGATGCAATTGAATCCTGCGAGGACATATTCCGATGCCTACACTTATTTGGCTGGTAATTCTCTCTTGAAGCCGTCTTTAATGGATTATTTAGAATTCAGATATCAATACAAAACGTTGAGTATCGGAGTCTCCTACATGCATACATCTGATGGTATAGGACTTCTTGTCAATGATAACGAAAATTCACAGACAGAGCAGACGTACAGTAACTGTATTTCTACAAATAGCCTGATGGGTAATGTCAGTTATAGTTATAGCCATAACAGATGCAATGCTGCCATACAGCTTTATGTGAACTATAATAAGTCTAAATCGTCAGACCTATCTCTGAATAGTGGGGCTTTAGAAGGATTCTGCTCTTTTGTTACCACGAATCTATCCTATAGGATTGGAAGTAAGGGGTTAGCTTATGCAAGATATTTATACTATTTCCCCGGACAGGAACAATATATTCACTATAACTCATTCCAGAATCTCTCAATAGGTTTCAATTGGGTACTCATGAAGAACAAGTTGATATTGGATATCAATGTTAATGACTTATTTGGAACATATTATAATCGCAATCATGTGGTATATGAGAATTGTGTGTTTAACAATCGGAATGACTATGATAACCGGTGTCTAAACATAAAACTTACTTATAAATTTGGTAACCATAAGGTCAAGCATAACAATGTTGATATCAATATTAGTAATAATCGATTGCCAAACATAAACAAATGAAAATAGTACAGAGTTTCTGGTCGGGTAATAAGGACTGCCTGAAAGATAGTTACGGTTGGTCAAGTCCGATTTATCATTATGCAAGTTGGATATTGAGTTGTAATCAACTTCGAAAGTATTATGACGATGTGATTTTGGTAACGGATAAAGTTGGATATGATATACTTATCAATAGATTACATCTCCCATATTCTGATGTTATCGTTTGTCTTGACGAGTTATCTAAATATAATTCTGATATATGGGCCTTGGCAAAGATAAAAGCTTATGATACATTGGACGAACCTTTTATTCATGTTGATGGTGACGTATATATATGGGACAAGTTTGATAGATGTTTGGGAAATCATGACCTAATAGTTCAAAACATAGAAACGACATCTGATTATTATCGTTCGATGTGGAATGAGATACGACCTTCTATTGATATTCTTCCTGAGATTATGGAGAAATATGACCAAGGTACAAGCCAAAAAGCATACAATATGGGTATCTTTGGAGGAAACGACATCTCATTCATAAAATCTTATTGTAAACAGGCTGTTGATTTTGTAAATCAGAACCTGGAACAAGTTAACAAACTTAAGGGAATTAACTTTAATATCTTCTTTGAGCAGGTACTGCTGCACGAATTGTGTACTCGTTATGGCAAAGATGTTGCAACATACATTAATGAGGATATTGGTGATAATGAGTATCAGGGATTTGCCGATTTCGACAATGTAACAGAAGACAAAACGTATCTTCACTTACTAGGATTCTATAAGAGAACACCTACGGTATGTAATAAAATGCTGGCATATGTTATTAAATACTATCCCCAATATATGGTTTATCTTGAAAAGCTCCTCGCCCTTAAACCATCAATAGCAGGTTATATAGTGAATGTTACCCAAGATAAAATGGATTATGAAATTACATCCTATAAGGACTCTCTTATGAATGGGAAACTATACGCGAAATTTAACATCAAAAATATGGTGTTACGTAATATTTCTTCTATAGGAGCATCTAGAGAACTTGAATCATATCTGAAATCCGGAAAAAATTCATGATAGTTCCGACAAATAGTTTCTCTTTGGCAAAGAAATACATCAGAATCAAAGAATTATATGGGCATGATATGACTGTTCCTGCATTATCTGTAGATTCTGTGATTTTTGACATTATCGGCAAAAAACAGATAATGAGAAATTCTGTTACGCAGCAGAAGGATGTTTGGATATTAGCTTTCCTTTGGAGAAAAGAAAAGATTTTATCAAATTCCTATGGAAAAGGATTTCTCTTCTAATGTCGTATGGTGTGTTAGTACCTGTCAAATGTAGTCTATAATTATCGATAATATAGAAAGGAAAAAGTGGAGGCCTTAAAGAACACATCATTAAAATAATTTTAATAAAAAAATGGAAAAGATTAATTTAAAAAAATTTGAGAATGACAGTATGGCTCTTAATGACTTAATGGAGGTACGTGGTGGTAGTGGTAACACTTGCACTGGAATTCTTTCCACCTCAAGCAATTCAAGTGATCATGACAGTGGACTTGGGGACTGTGATTAATTTAGCGGTAAAAACTTTTTATTATTAGTAAATAATTTAAAATTACAAAATGGAAAAAATTAATTTGAAGAAATTTGAGAGCGACAGTATGGTTCTTGATGACTTGATGGAGGTACGTGGTGGTAGTGGTAACACTTGCACTGGAATTCTTTCTACCTCAAGCAATTCAAGTGACCACGATTGTGGTCTTGGAGACTGTGATTAATTTTGCAGTCAAAAACTCTTTATTATCAGTAAACAATTTAAAATGATAAAAATGGAAAAAATTAATTTAAAAAAATTCGAGAATGACAGTATGGCTCTTGATGACTTGATGGAGGTACGTGGTGGTAGTGGTAACACTTGCACTGGAATTCTTTCTACCTCAAGCAATTCAGGTGACAATGATTGTGGTCTTGGAGACAGCGATTAATAATAGACAAAAGCAAAAATCAACATTTTGGCTGTGGCTATATGCCACTGCCAAAATTATGACAGATGAAAAATAGTATGATTATAATTTTTTCAAGCGGAGATGATATTTCAACGCGAGATGTTAAAAATAGACTCACGAACATGTCGCAAGATGTAGTTGTCATAGAACCAATAGCTGCTCAGGAATGTTTTTCTGTAATAAGCAACGATGCCATCATCTTTGAATCTTCAGATGGAAAGCGATACAATCTACTTGATGCAACTGCTTGTTGGTGGAGGCGAACAGGAATTGGTATGAAAAATCTTGTTAATGAAGTCCCTAAAAAAAATTGTAGCAGGTGGACGCGACATATCAAAGATTCTCAATGGATCGAGAAATCATTTAAATGAGGAATTTAAAGATTTAAGAGATTATATCTATCAAACGATGTATAAAAAATGTCCTATACATATTGGTAATCCTAACCGTATGGGACTAAACAGGATGTACACATTAGATATGGCAAAAGAGATTGGACTGAATGTTCCTGAATATGCAGTTATCACAAACTATAATCAATTGGATATGTTGGACAAAATAACTGATAAGTTTGTTTCAAAAGCAATCAGTAATGGCATATATGACATTGGAGGAAATGATGCATTCTATACCTATACAGAAGCTCGAGATAAGGCTGATTTTGCCAACAAAGATATTAAATTGTTTCCTTCTTTAGTCATGAGTTTGGTTGAAAAAAGTTTTGAGGTACGTTCGTTTTACTTAAATGGAGTATTCTATTCTATGGCTATATTTTCACAGAGAAACAAACAAACTTCTATTGATTTCAGAAAGTATTGCACTGAACTCCCAAATAAGAATGAGCCATTCAAACTTCCTATTGATGTTGAAGAGAAACTTGACAAACTATACAAGAAGTTGGATTTAAACACCGGTTCTGCTGACTTTATAGTCGATAAAGATGGGAAATTCATATTTCTGGAAATTAATCCAGTTGGACAGTTCCAGATGACCAGTTTGCCATGTAATTATAATTTAGAGCAAAAAATAGCAAATTATCTAGTATATGGATCTTGAAAAAATAGTTTTAAGTGACAAAGAAATAGAGAATCTTCCTTTATTCTTTAAAACGATCTATCATAATCTTTTGATAGATCCCAACTTCGAAGATAAATTGATGATGTTTAATCCTGAGACTAAATTCAAAGAAATGAGATCGGTGGTTCCCAAAAGAAGTCTACCGTTATTTTATAATTACGAAAAGAGCAAGAAAGATGGACAAGTATAATAATCAATATTTTATTCTTTCCTCAAGTTGTGCATTGACAAAAGGCGCAAGTAGGACACTTATACAAGATTTTCAAAGAAGTTATGCGGATTTTGTACCTAACGACTACTATAGCTTATGCAACTTGCTAAATAGGCATAAGATTTCCGATATTGCCAACAAAATAGAGGATAGTTCGCTAGTAGATTATTATCAATTCGTTGATTTTATGATAGAAAGAGAATATGCTTTCGTTTCAGACAATCTACAAGTATTCCCTGAGATATCGCAGGAGTTGTATGAGGATAAGGACAATATCTATGATGCAATTATTGATATTGATGGGAATGATATCAAAACAGACAAATTGGACATGTTTCTATCTGATGTAAAAAAATTGCATTGTACTGATCTTCAAGTAAGGGTCTATAATCATTCAGATCCATGTCGCCTCCATTCTATTCTAAGAAAAATCTGTGCTTATATCTTTTATTATGTAGAGCTGCATTTGGATTCTTCAAAATATATCACCAATAAATATTGTTACGATATTATATTGAACTACCCTCCGATAACAAATATCTATCTATACAATGCTGTCTCAAACAAGAGCATAAACTATAGTGAGAATACTGAGGGATGTTATCCTCTTAAGATGGGAACTGTGTATTATGTAGCTGAAGAATTGAATGACAATAATTGTGGTTGTATTTCTGATTATTCTAAGATTTATAAAAATGCTAGCTTCTATAGGATGAGTCAGAGGCACAATTCTTGCCTATATAAGAAAGTTTCTTTAGATAAAGATGGGTATGTAAGAAATTGTCCATCTATGTTTGAGAAATATGATCTGTCTGACGGATTGGAAAAAATTATACCTTCTCCAACGTTTAGGAAATATTGGAATATTACTAAAAAGAATGTCGATGGTTGTTAAGATTGTGAGTTCCAGTTTAATTGTCTTGATTGTAGAGCACATACAAAAGGAAATGGAATATTCAACAAACCCATTGCATGTAAGTATAATCCTTATATAGCAAAAGAAGAACGATGAAAATAATAAAAACGATGATAAAAATAAGGGAAAAACTAAATAGATTTCCTTGTTACATCCAATTTGATATGATGGATTGCGGCCCAGCAGCGTTGGGTTCAATCGCTTCATATTATGGTAAGAATTATAGCATTCCTGAACTACGAGAATATTGTTATCTTTCTAAAGATGGTGTAAGTCTTCTAGGAATAGATGATGCTGCGAGAAAAATAGGTTTTGAAACGCTACCAATAAAAACTTCTGTCACAACGCTTTGTAGGAAAAAGCCTTTTCCCTGTATTCTCCATTGGGATAATGTTCACTTCGTTGTGCTTTATGACGTAAAAAAATCACTGATCACCAGACATAAATATTTTTATATCTCAGATCCGAGTTATGGTAGAGTGAAAATTAATGAAGATGAACTCAGCTCGCATTGGTGTGGTGCCGATGGTGAAGGTGTGGCATTACTCATGTCACCAAAGGAAGATTTCTATGAAACGGTACCTAAACATAGTGGAGGTCATTATAAAAAGAATTTTCTTTCATTTTATAAGAATTTTAAGAACGAATACTCTATACTCTTCTGGGGTATGTTCTTTAGTAGTATTTTTGCTCTTATTTTTCCTTTTTTAACCCAAGTTTTGATAGATATTGGAATTGGAAGAAAAGATATTCACATCGTCTTTATATTTCTTCTTGCCCAATTGTTTCTTTTTATTGGTTCAACTTTTATCATGGTAGTTCGGAATTGGACGCTCTTATATAGCAACTCAATTATTAATATTGATATCATCCATGATTTTTTAGCAAAAATCATTAAACTTCCATTCAAGTTTTTCGATACAAAACAACTTGGAGACTTTACGGCACGAATAAACGACCATAATAGAATTCAGATTTTCTTGACATCTAGTAGTATAACAGTCATCTTTTCTTTTCTGACATTCATTGTATATTTTATACTATTAACATATTATGATGTAAAGATACTGTTGGTTTATCTCTGTATAACAGCAATTGCAATAGTGTGGTCTATTGTCTTTGTAAATAAAGAAAAAAAATCGATTACTCGAGATATAGAATAGATAGAGAAGCGCAGCAGAATGTATATGAAATTATTAATGGAATTTCTGAAATTAAGATTAATGGGACAGAGGACTATGAACTCAATTGCTGGAGAAATAGCCAAATCAAGCTGTTTGGCATTGATATTGATATTCTGAAACTCAGCCAACTGGAAAGTATTGGATTTGAATCCTTTAATAAGCTAAAGTATATAGTAGTTGTATTTATGGCCGCCTATGATGTGATTATAGGCTCTATGACGCTTGGTACATTACTTGCAATCTCTTATATCATAGGATCTTTGAATCAACCCATCAGTCAGATTATCGAATTCATACGTAGTTTGCAATATGCCAAACTGAGCTATGATCGACTTACTGATGTTCAGGCATTGGAAGAAGAGGATATTGATACCACTATTGACATCAATAGTGATACATATAAATCTTTTGATGGAATTCATTTAAAACATGTAGATTTTCATTATTATGGTCCACGATCTCCCAAAGTTATCGATGATATGACATTAGATATCCCCTTTGGTAAGACTACTGCTATCGTTGGAGAAAGTGGAAGTGGTAAGACCACTCTAATGAAACTGTTACTTAAATTCTATGATAAATATAGTGGAAGTATACTTTATGGAAATGAGGAGTTGAAGGATATTTCAGTCCAGAGTCTTCGTGAGTATTGTGGTGTTGTCATGCAGGATGGTTATATCTTCTCTGACACTCTTGAAAGAAATATTGCAACGGGTAAACAGCCCATTGACCAAGGGAAACTGAAGAATGCTATTAACATTGCACAATTGACGGAATTTATAGAAAATCTTCCACAAGGACTCAAAACAAAGCTGGGTACAGGTGGAAATGGCATATCAGGAGGTCAACGTCAGCGCATTCTCATAGCCCGTGCTATTTACCAGAATCCTCCGTTCGTATTATTTGACGAAGCAACCTCTTCATTGGATGCCAAAACAGAGAATAAGATATATCATAATCTGGACAAATTCCTTAAAGGTAGAACAGTTCTTAAAATAGCTCATCGTCTAAGCACAGTTATGAATGCTGACCAAATTATTGTCTTGCATGCTGGAAAAATTATAGAACATGGTACCCATGAAGAGCTTCTTGCTCAAAAGGGATTTTATTACGAATTAGTCAAGAATCAATTAAATTTAAGCAAGTAATTATGGAGCGAATGAATTTAAAGAAAATGCTATTTATAAGATATGGCCTCCTCATCATTTTTCTTTCAGCAATCATTGTTTTTTCCCTGTTATGGGCATTAAGAGTGGATGATAAATCCTTGCTGAATATGATTATTGCGTATTTTCTAAATCAGTCAATAAAATAAAATGCAGAATCACAAGGAGATATCGGACAGAAAATCATACATGTCTGTATGTTAAGTGGGTATAAAAGTCCATTCTTACAACGACGTTATAAGTTTTATATAGTTTTTTTAATAGTCCAACAAGAGTACGCGTGTCTATAGCATAAATGTGCAACAAGGAGTATATGAATAGTACGAGATGTGCAACAAGTCTGAAGTTATAATTACAATATTCCAGTCTACTAGCAATAGCAGATAGATTTATGTTGATATCCCTGATATTCATAAAAAGCAAATATGAGTTTATAATAAGCTAAATAAGTACATAGAATCTTTATAAGTAAATAGTGGAGGCGAATTGTAAAGAATCTCTGATGAATAGCATATGTCGAATAAACCTCCTTTAGAGCAGGCTAAAACAATGAAGAAAGACAAATGTAGTTACTGCGTAGTACAATTGTTTAGAGCACACAACTACACGTTAATCCTTTTTCTTTCACCGCTTTAACTCTTATTGTAGTAATGTAGTAAGATATAATCGGTGAAAGAAAAGGAAATATATTCATCAGTTCTTGGTATTGTCCAATAGGAAGATTGGCGTTACAATGGAAGCCTCTGTCTGCAATCTTTTATTGATGTGCTTTCTGAATAAACGCGCTTCTGTGCTGTTCAACTGAAAAGACAGGGCGATGATGATAGGAAGGGGATAAAGTGGTGAATAACTTACGGTCTTTCCCTTCTTGATAACTTCCTCACCTGCAACCCTCTCATCGAGATATAGGTTGGAGGATTTTATTATCGTTTGCATCCTATGGTTGAGTTTCCTCCATGTTACCCCGAAGAACCTCACAAGTTCACTCTCTGTCATGGCTATCTCTCCGTTTCCCTTGCGAATGACTTGCATATTGCAGCCCCAATCAAAATAGCTACGATGATTCTCCGTGCTAGTCATTGTCCTTTGTTTATAGTTCGTATTCATGCCGTTTCTTCCATTTTACAGGTTACAATATCCGAAGATTCACAAGCCTCTCTCTCCGCTATTTCTTTCTCCTTTGCCGATTGTTTGGCTATAAGCCTGTCCATATCCTTTGAAATCTTGTTGTCTGTTACCTGCGCATAAATCTGCGTGCTTGATATGGAGGCATGCCCCATCATCTTGGCTATGCTCTCAATAGGAATACCTGCGCTCAGGCTCATCGTGCCGAAGGTATGCCTTGCAACATGGAACGACAATCTCTGTCTGATACCGCAAGCCTTACCCAAGATGCTTAGGTTTTTGCCCATTACACTACGGCTGCAATGAGGTTGGAAGAAAAGGCTGTCGCCTTTTTCTTTCACCGTCTACTGTTCCTCGCTTCTTTCCTGCTCTTTCTGGCAATGACTGATGATAGCTTCCGCTATGGGATGCAGCGGCACGATAAACTCAGCCTTTGTCTTCTGACGCTCCTTGCGTATATATCTCTGTCCGTCTGCTGCCGTTTGGATATGGCTGTATTCCAAATTTTCCATATCAGCGATAGCCATACCTGTGAAGCAGGAGAAGACGAACATCAGCCGAGCCAATTCCGATTCTCTGTCGTTCATCGTCATTGCCATGAGTTTCATTACATCGCCCTTTTGCAAGAAGCGTATCTTCTTTTCCTCCTTCTCATACTTGGCGTTCTCAAAGGAATTGCAGCGGATAATCCTGCTTCTCACCGCACGAAACATCAGTCGGCTCAGCCAACAGAGATTGGTATTGACAGTCGATGCTTTCAGTCCACGCTTTTTCAGGAAGAAACGGTATTCCTCAAACAAGCTCTCTGTAATGATGGCAATAGATATGTCTTGTACTCCTTTATTTTCGATAAATTCACGGAGGTTTCTATCAGAATAGGATAGGTTCAGATAAGTCCCCTCTGCCCTTGACTTTCCAACGCTTTCCTTGACGGCTTGCAGTTCCGCCTTGCTCATTGCAAGGAGCGTGGTGGGGTTGGTGGCAATGCCTTGCAAACTGTTCTTGATAAGTTCCACACTTACCACTCCTTCCATCGTCAGTATGTCCCGATAGGTTTTTTCTATCAATTCCCTGAACTCATTGATTCTTTGGTTGGTCTTCCTATTGGTTGTCAAACCCTGTTTGGAGTTCCACTCGGAGACTTTACACTCTTCTCCTGTGGTAATGGCGGTGCTCTTTCCGTCTATGGTGATACGGCAGAGAATGGCGGTGTTGCCGTCTGCCTTAGTTTTCTGTCTGTTGATATAGAATAGAGTCTTGAATGTACTTCTCATTGTCTTGGTGGTTTTGAATAATGAATAATGATAAGATAGAAAAAATAGGAATTAGATTGTTAACTGCATATCTTCAGTGAAAGAAAGGAAACAATCAAATTCCTCAAAGAGTTTATGTGGGGTTACCTTTGCATAACGCTCGGTCATACTTACGTTGCTATGTCCGAGCATCTTGCTTACCGTTTCTATTGGTACTCCTTGTTCCAATGTGATGAGCGTGGCAAAGGTATGTCTTGCCGTATGCGTGGTAAAGGGAAAGGCTATGCCTGCTCTTAGGCGCAATGCTTTAAGATACGATTGATAGGTGGCATATTTCATCTGTGGCAATAGGCTTTCCCTTTCATCGCTCTTGTACTTCTCTATTATCCTGATGGCTTCGGGCAACAACTTGATACGGCAAAGTACTCCAGTCTTCTGCCTGTTGAACTTCAGCCAAAGACTTCCCTCGTCATCACGGACAAGATGCAACCTGCTTAACTCCATCAAATCGCAATAGGCTGCACCCGTATGGCAGGCAAAGACAAACAAGTCCCTTGCGGTTTCCATTTCTTCCTCCAACTCTCCAAACTGTATGTTCATTAGTTTGTCAAGCGAACACCTGTCAAGAGCTTTGGGTAGTTTCTTGTCGCCTTTGCTTACCTTGACTTTGTCAAACAATAAAATATCGGCTAATCCTTCACGATAAGCCAATCTGCATACCGTTTTCAGATGGGTAGCGGCATTATAGAACGTACTTTCCTGAAACCCACAAATACCCATAAAGTATTGTTGGAAGTCGTAGATGAACTGCTCAGTAAGCTGTGAAAAAGCCAAATCAGAAACCTTATACCTACTTTTTATAAAGTTCTGCAAATGGGTACGAGTGGAATGGTAGCCAAATAT
>NZ_JBWPJP010000042.1:0-13026 GCF_056583855.1 Prevotella sp. C0209C1
CGGTGGTGTGAGAGGTCGGTGAACACGAAAGTAGGAAATAAACACCTATGATTAGGGTTTACCTCCTACTCGATTGTAGCAGAAAAATAAGTGTGTTTTCTTATTTGTGTCTATTGGCTCTTGCTTGCCGATATTTTGCTTTTTGTTTAGCACTACCAGAGCCATGTGCCCCTGTAATATATTTCTTTTTCTTTGCTTTTGTCTTTATTTTATTGTCATCTTGCTTGTTTTTATAAGTTTTTTTAAAGGTAATACCTCCTTCTATTATCTTATCTATATCTTCCATTTGTTGCAATTAAAGTGTTTTTTTATTAATGATGAAATAACCTTACTCCTGTAAATGCCATTGTAATGCCATATTTATCACAAGTATCAATAACGTTGTCATCGCGCACGCTTCCTCCTGCTTGTGCAATAAATTCTACTCCACTTTTATGTGCGCGTTCTATATTGTCTCCAAATGGGAAAAAAGCGTCTGATCCGAGTGATACTCCTGTGTTTTTGGCTATCCATTCCTTACGCTCTTCACGAGTTAAAGGCTCTGGCTTCTTTGTGAAGAATTTTTGCCAAACACCTTCTTGTAGTATGTCTTCATATTCATCAGATATATATACATTGATAGTGTTGTCGCGATCGGCTCTACGAATGTTATCTTTAAAAGGTAGGTTTAAAACCTTTTGACATTGTCTTAGCCACCATTCATCGGCTTTGTTACCAGCTAATCGTGTGCAGTGTATACGACTTTGTTGACCTGCTCCTATACCTATAGCTTGCCCGTCCTTAACATAACATACAGAGTTACTTTGTGTATATTTAAGGGTTATTAGTGCTATGGTAAGATCTCTGATAGCTTCGGGTGTGAAATGTTTTGCTTTAGTAGGTATTTTTTCAAATAGAGTAGGGTCGTCTAACCTTATTTCGTTCCTACCTTGCTCGAAAGTAATGCCAAAAACTTGTTTGTGTTCGATGGGTGCAGGCTTGTAACTTGGGTCTATTTTTATAATATTATAGGTGCCTTTACGTTTGCTTTTAAGTATCTTTAATGCTTCAGGTGTGTAGCCGGGAGCAATAACTCCATCGCTTACTTCTCTTTTTATGAGCAATGCTGTAGCTTCATCACAGGTGTCGCTAAGTGCACAGAAATCGCCATAAGAGCACATTCTGTCTGCTCCACGTGCTCGTGCATAGGCATTTGCTAAAGGAGTAAGCTCAAAGTCGATATCATTAACGAAATAAATCTTTTTAAGAATATCGCTAAGAGGCATTCCTATAGCAGCTCCTGCAGGACTAACATGTTTGAATGATGCTGCTGCCGGCATTCCTGTTGCGGCTTTTAGTTCTTTTACCAGTTGCCAGCTGTTAAGCGCATCAAGCAAATTGATATAGCCAGGCTTGCCATTAAGTACTTCAATAGGGAGATTGCCTTCCTCAATATATATACGTGAAGGCTTCTGATTAGGATTGCATCCGTATTTGAGTGCTAATTCTTTCATATCGCTTATGTATGGAATATGTTTATAACTGCTTACAAAGTTACTATTTTTCTAATTAATTATCTTATTTCTCATTAAAGGAAATAGAATATTGTGTATATTAAAAAATGTTTTGTAACTTTGCTTTAGTATAAATTGTTATTTTTTTTAATATGAAAGTATTACATACAGATGAGGCTCCTGCAGCAGTGGGTCCTTACAGTCAGGCTATTGAGGCAAATGGATTGGTTTTTTGTAGTGGTCAGTTGCCTATTGATCCAGCCACAGGAGCTTTTGTGGAAGGTGGCATAAAAGAGCAGACCTATCAGTCGATAACTAACGCAAAAGCTGTGTTGTGTGCAGCAGGGTTAGATTTATCTAAAGTAGTGAAGACTACAGTTTACCTTTCAGACATGAGCTATTTTGCTGATATGAATGAGGTATATGCACAGTTTTTTAAAGAGCCGTTTCCCGCACGTTCAGCAATAGCAGTTAAGACCTTGCCTAAAAATGCTATGGTAGAGGTAGAATGTATTGCTGTTAGATAGGAGGTAAATACTTTTAAAAGAGGGAAATATGTTTTAAGAAAAGTTTATTTTTATTGGGTTTGTTTATCTTTGTGCTTATCAATAATATTGTTTTGCTAAGTAAAAAATATGAAAAAAGGTTTTCGAGCTATTACAAATAAGATAGGAAAGTTTGCTTCGCATAGTTTGCATATGAGGCGTGAGCTTAATGAGCTTTCAGCTAAGTTTGATAAGTTGGGTATAAATCTAAGTATAAAGTCGCTTCGTAGGATATGGGATAAGAGCTTTATATTAGAGCGTCCTTCTGCAAAAACTCTTGATAGGCTTGCTTTGTTAGCAGGTTTCCAAAGCTGGACCGATCTCAAAAAAGCCTTGCATGGTGATAATGATGGCGATTTGAATTATAATGATTAGTTATATTAGAAATATAAAAAAGGCTGGGAATGTAAATTTTCCAGCCTTTTTATTTTTTTTTAGTATAGAAGGATTACTCTGTTGTAACAGTTCTCTTTTCCTTGATACGAGCAGCTTTACCTGTAAGCTTACGAAGGTAGTAAAGCTTAGCACGACGTACCTTACCACGTTTGTTTACCTCAATAGAATCGATATTAGGCGACTCTATAGGGAAGATACGTTCTACACCTACAGTTCCAGACATTTTGCGAACAGTGAAACGCTTCTTTTCGCCATGCCCAGAAATCTTTATTACAACGCCTCTATAAAGCTGAATACGTTGTTTGTTACCCTCAATGATTTTGTAAGCTACAGTGATAGTATCACCACTCTTAAACTCAGGAAACTGTTTGCCAGTAGCAAATGCTTCTTCAGCAACTTTAATTAAATCCATTTTTATTGAATGTTTAATCGTTTGTTGTATAACGCAACATAATACATGACTCGTCCATAATCAGCGGTTACGTTAAAATCGTTGCAAAGTTATAGCTTTTTTTTGAACCTTACAAGTCTTATTCCTTTTTTATGCTGTGTGCTGTTAATTATAATGGTAGGGATTGTTAGTTTTTACTTAAATTTGTTATCTTTGCAATATAACTAAAATAAATAATATGAATAAGTTAAAGCATAGCTGTTTTTTAGCGTTATCAGTACTGTTTATAGGTACTGGTTGTGTTAGTACTCATTACGAGCTGGCAGGTCTTAAAAGGACAAGGCTTCTTGTAGATGGTCGTTATGATGTTAATCCTGATAAAGGGGCACAGCTCTTTATGGCAAAGTATAAGCATCAGGTAGATAGCATCATGGGGCCTGTAGTAGGCGAGGTAGCTCACGACATGACTGCTCATCGTCCAGAGAGCGATTTGTCTAACTTGCTTGCAGATATCATGGTGTGGGGCGCACAGAAATATAATGAAAAGGTAGATTTTGGAGTTTACAACATGGGTGGCATTCGTGCGGCGTTAATACGCGGTAAGGTTACTTATGGAGATGTTCTGGATATTGCTCCTTTTGAGAATAAGATATGCTTTTTAACCTTGACTGGAGAAAAGGTGTTACAGCTTTTTCGTGAGATGGCTCATACCGGAGGTGAAGCTGTTAGCCATGGGGTAGAATTGGTTTTCACTAAAGATCATAAGTTAAAGAGTGCTATGCTGCATGGTAAGGCAATAGATCCTAAGGCTTCTTATCGTATAGCAACTTTAGATTATCTTGCAGAAGGTAATGACAAATTAGAGGCATTTAAGGCTAAAACTAATGTTAATGCACCTTCGGCAGTAAGTAATAATACTCGCTTTATCATAATGGATTATTTTAAGGCTGCTACAGCTCAGCATAAGATAGTAGATGCTAAGCTGGAGGGTAGAATTATAGTGGAATAAAACGGAAAGTATTTTTTTTTTAGATTGTTATATAATAAGGTCTATACAGACATCCTTATAAAGGTATAGATGTTTGATAGATGTTGTAAATAATAAATTATGTTTAGAATGAAAGGTAGAATATTATTGCTGAGCATGCTATTTGTGGCAGCTTTTGCTTTTGGACAGAATAAGAAGTTGGTAATACTTCATACTAACGACACACATAGTCAGATTTATCCATTTAATCCTAACATGTCAGACACTCTGCGTGCTGGTCGCGGAGGCTTTGTACGTCGTGTTAATTTAGTGAAGGAAGAACGTATGAAAAATCCAGATTTACTATTGTTTGATAGTGGAGATTTCTCACAAGGTTCGTCTTATTACACAATGTTTAAAGGAGATGTTGAGATAGGACTAATGAATCTCATGCGTTATGATGCAGCTGTGATAGGTAATCACGAGTTCGATTTCGGTATGGACAACATGATCCGACTATTTAAGAAAGCTAAATTCCCCTTTGTTTGTGCTAATTACGATTTTACCGGTACAGAGCTCGAAAAGATAGTTAAGCCATATATTATAATAAAACGAAATGGCTTAAAGATAGGAGTGTTTGGGTTAAGCCCTAAGATGGAAGGTCTTATAGCAGAAAAAAATTATGGCACACTTAAATATATAGATCCTGTTAAGGCTGCACAGAAAGCTATAGATGCGCTTAAAGCAAAGAAATGCGACCTTATTATCTGTTTATCTCATTTAGGCTGGAATATAGAAGGAGATAATGAGATGAAGTTAATAGGCGCAACAAAAGGTATTGATATTGTCTTGGGAGGCCATTCGCATACTTTTCTTAAGAAGATGGAATATGTTAAGGACCTTAGCGGCAAGATGGTAGGTGCTGATCAAAACGGAAAGTCGGGTATATATATAGGAAGAATAGAGGTAGATATGAAAAAGGCTAATAAGTAGTTGTTGAAGTTAAATATTTAAGGCTTAAACTTTAATCTTAATATACTTTTTGAGAGTGATTAACATGAGTATATGTAAGAAAAGATTAGAGTTTAAGCCTTTTTTATGCACTCTTTTATGATAGAGCTTTATTTTTATGGTGTCTAAATTCATTTAATTTAATCATCATTTTTAGGTATTTAGTTTTTTATTCGTATCTTTGCATCATCAAAAGTAGGTATAACAGACCTATTCGAGATATGAATATAAAACAATTTAAATAAATTAATTATGGCTTACGTTATTGGTGACGATTGTATTGCATGTGGTACATGTATTGATGAGTGCCCAGTAGAGGCAATTTCTGAAGGTGAGAAGTATGTAATAGACGCTGATGCTTGCACAGAGTGTGGCACATGCGCTAGTGTTTGCCCAAGTGAGGCTATTAGCCTTCCATAAGTAGGGGATATATACTTAGTTACTGTTTAAAATTCATTATAGCAGGTCTCTTTAGAGGCTTGCTATTTTTTTATATGCTAAAAAAGCATTACTGTCCGAAGAAATGTGTACTTTAGCCCATGTTATCTAAGTTTGGGAACAAAAGCAAAGATAACAAAAAGGGCTGATACCTCGTGAGAAGTGTCAGCCCTGAATTTGTATCTTACCCAAAAGTTTAGCGGACAGTAATAATTCTCAATAGCTCCCTTTTGCCATGAGCAATATGGATCGGCGAAGTATACGGGCACGCCTAAGAACTTGGTAATGTCCTTATGTGCCGCAAATCCAGGTCCGTTGTCTGTTGTAATGGTCTTCAAAATGTCCTTGTATGGCAGCAACAGTTTCCTGACCGCCTTTGCCAGAGGCTTTGACTGCTTCCCAAATGGCAGTTTCTGCATAAGCAGCATATTGGTGGATTTCTCTACCAGTGTGAGTATAGCATGTTGGTCAGGGTCTACGATTAAGTCCATCTCAAAATCTCTGAATATCTTCCCGTCAACTTCCTTACTTCTTTCATGGATACTCAACCTGTCTTTAATTGGAAGATGTCCACACCTTGGGACGATGACTATATTTCATCTTATGCCTTGTGTGCTTGGCAAGTTCCCGTATCATTATGAATGATATTATAAATGGATTGGTGGGACACCTTTATCCCATCATTCTTGCGCAGATAACCTGATATTTGCCGTGGAGACCACTGGCCGTTGGTGATATATTCCTTAATCCTCCGGACTAATTCGTCGGAGAGTTTGGCGTTCGTTATCGTTCTTTTTCCGCGCCGTATAGCCATATCGTGCGCCTTTGTCCAAATATACTTTCCCGATGGCGTGCTGTTGCGTTTTATTTCACGTGAAAGTGTTGACTGACTGATGCCGACGATTGCGGCAATCTCTTTTCTCCCTGTTTTCTTTTGGAGTAAGGCTAAAATTTGCGACCTTTGCTCCGAGGTTAATTGATGATATTTCACAATACAAAGTTAATTAATCTTGGGGAGACAGAGGTCTCCTTTTTTTGTTTGTATTGCCGGTTGTTTTTTTTCCGGAAGAGTCCAATAGCACAAGGAAACTTTTCCAAATCTTAATTCGACTTTTGGATGTGGTTAAGAACAGATCGGATATTATGCTGGGCAATTTTGACGTGGGGTCGCACGTCCGATTGGCAGACTTTATTCTCGATCTTATTCACGCATCGGAAGGTAGTCTGCTTATGTCCTCGTCCCATAACACCAATTTGATAGATATCAAGAGGCTAAATCGTCTTTATCAATAAGTCAGAATATGGAGTCATCGAAGTATATTCTCTGTATGATTTCAAGGATTTCCGAGAGAACATAGATGCGGAAAAAAGGTATGTTCACGACTGTTGTTTCTGTTATTCATCAAAGGCTGTTATCATGGATAAGTTTATGTTGGTACAAGTAATGCTTGTCTAATCCGCACAAAATGATTATCTTTGTACTCGTTGGTTGACTTAAGGACGCATATGCCTGTATTGTAGGTTTCTGTTGGAAAGATAAAGATTCTGTAACATCCGCACATGTTGTGCCTTTTGTTGTTATCTGGGCGAAGTGGCTTTGTCGCTGCCTTGCATCGTTTCGCATCATCATGTAATATAATGATATGTATAATGTTTGTGTATTTAATAAATTGTCGAATTAATTCATCCATTAAGTATGATACCACAAATTCTCATCGTAGAAGATGAACAAAGAGTTGCAGATTTGCTGAAGGTGGGTATAGAGGAACACGGCTACGAGGTAATGGTGGCCTATGACGGAATGATGGGTTTGCAGCTCTTCAATAAGTATGACTTCAAATTGATAATATCCGACATCATCCTTCCAAAACTTGATGGATTTGATTTATGCAAGGAGATACGGACGAAAAACAAACATGTGCCTATTCTCATGCTGACTGCTTTGGGTACTACTGATGATAAATTAGAGGGATTTGACGTGGGGGCGGATGATTACATGGTAAAACCTTTCGACTTGCGTGAACTTGTGGCGCGCATGAAGGTATTGTTGAAGCGCAACAGCAGCCAGATATACGAAAGTGAGGGGAATGCGGTTGACATCGTTTATGCTGACTTACAAATAAACCCTAATCTGCATGAATGTAAACGAGGTGGTGTCGCCATTAAACTAACGCCTAAGGAATATAACTTATTGAAATATATGATGCTGCATGCCGATAGAATTATCCCAAGAACAGAAATTGCGGAAAAGGTTTGGGGCACTCATTTTGACACCGGCACGAACTTTATAGATGTGTACATCAATTATCTAAGAAAAAAAATAGACCGGAGTTTTCCCGTAAAGCTCATACATACCAAGCCTGGCATAGGTTTTGTGCTGACTGATAAGCATGTTTTATGAAAATACGTACTGCTCTAACTTTAAAATATACAGCTATAACGGCAACCGTATTCTTGTTGTGCTTGACCATGGTCTATCTCTTGAGTGAACAAGCGCGTAGCGAGACTTTCTTCAGGCGGTTGCGGAGTGAGGCTGTGACCAAGGCGCATTTGTTCTTGGCAGGACAGACTGATGCCAAAACCATGCAATCTATTTACCTTAATAACCGTAAGTTTATTGATGAAGTAGAGGTGGCGGTATATACTCCGAAGTTCAAGATGCTTTACCACGATGCCATACAAAGCGACATTGTTAAAGAAACACCTGACATGATACGGGCAATTTTGCATCAGAAGCAAATAGCCTTTTACGAGGGTGCTTATCAGAGCATTGGCATGATATATCGCTTCAAGGGAAAGTCATACGTCATTACTGCTGCCGCCTACGATGGTTATGGATACGCCAACTTGGTTGAGTTGCGCAAAACGCTCTTTCTGTTGTTTCTCATAGGGTTGAGTCTGCTTTTTGTGGTGAGTTATCTTCTTGCCCGTTTGTCGTTGAATCCCATACGGAGAATCGTGGAAGAAGTTCAGAACATTACAGCCAAACATATAGACCGCCGTTTGTTTGTGAAATGTGCTAATGATGAGTTGGGAGAACTGGCCATAGCGTTTAATGCCTTGCTCGAACGGTTGGAAAAGTCGTTCGAAGCACAAAAAATGTTTGTCAGCAATGTTGCCCACGAGCTTCGCAATCCATTAGCAGCCATAACCACGGAGTTGGATGTGGCTTTGCAAAAACGCAGAACAGAGTTGCAGTATGTAGAAGCAATGCAAAATGTTTTGCACGATACTAAGCGCATGAGCCGGTTGATTGATGGGTTGCTCAATTTGGCAAAGGCTGACTATCAGCGTGAGCAAATCAGTATGAAAGAGGTTAGGCTTGATGAAATTCTACTTGATGTAAGAACACTCATACTCCGTAGTCATCCCGATTATAGCATAGAATTGATATTTGATGAAGAGGATAGCGACGATGAACGTTGCGTTACCGTCAATGCCAACCCTTACTTACTTAGTATCGCTTTCTCTAATCTCATAGAGAACAATTGTAAATACTCGGATAACAAGTTGTCGTCTGTTCAAATATCCTTTTGGAAAGAATGGTCTATCATTCGACTGTCTGATAGCGGGAAGGGTATGACCGACATTGACAAGAGAAATTTGTTTAACCTGTTTTATCGAGGGGAGGATGAGAAAATAGTGGAAGGACATGGGATAGGCATGGCTATTACACAAAAGATTATATTGCTGCATGGGGGCGAGATAGCAGTTCACTCACAACGAGGCTCTGGCACCACCTTCATGGTCAAGCTTTTGCACGTTTAAAACAAGGCGTGTCCTGTAAATCGGCTTTGTCAGACGTGGCACTTATTTTTTCTCCACAAAAAGAAACTGAAAGATAACAAAATGTATTTCTTGAAATTAATTACCATATACGGTGGTAATCTATAGAAGCAACCCTATTTGTTTCTAATTAAATTTTAATATTTTTCTAATAGTTCTCTAATACCCCATATGCAAAAGTAAGATTACTTTTGCATCGCAAATGAACGAACGGAGTATAAACCCATTAAAATGTTAATAATATGTGGAAGAGAACAAAACGTGTTCACGTTTCTTTCAATGCGCCCAAGGTGTTTCAGGTTGCACGGCAGCCGGTAGATGCCGTGTTCTATTGTCTTAACACCACGGCATGTGGATTGCGACAGGAAGAAGCTGAGAAACGTCAATCTGTATATGGAAAGAACGAGGTGATACATGAACAGAAAAAGAATCCCCTAGTCACTTTTGTCAAAGCTTTTATCAATCCCTTTGTAGGCGTACTTACGGTGCTGATAGCCATATCGTTCGTGTTGGACGTGCTCACGGCGCCGCATGGCAAGCAGGATTGGACTTCCATCATTATCGTCTCAACCATGATTGTGCTGAGCGCTATCTTGCGCTTTTGGCAAGAATGGAAGGCCAACCAATCGAGTGAGGCTCTTCAAAAGCTGGTCACGAACACTTGTTACGTGCAGCGGTTGAATGACACTGGTGAGATTGCCATAGAAGACTTGGTGCCGGGCGATGTCGTGATGTTGGCGGCGGGCGACATGATACCGGCGGACATGCGTATTGTTGAGGCTAAAGATTTGTTCGTAAGTCAATCTACGTTGACGGGCGAATCAGATGCCGTGGAAAAGTTTTGCTCCATACAAGAAGAAAGCAAACATTCCAGAAGCGAGATAGAACTCGAGGATATTTGCTACATGGGCTCTAACGTGTTGAGCGGTTCCGCCAAAGGTGTCGTTTTCGCGACAGGAAACGACACCTATATAGGGACTATTGCGAAGAACGTTGTAAGGCATAGGGCAACAACAGCTTTTGACAGAGGTATCACGAAAGTGAGTATGTTGCTCATACGTTTCATGCTATTTATGGTGCCTTTCGTTTTTTTGGTCAATGGTGTCACAAAGGGCGACTGGATGCAAGCTTTCATCTTTGCCATCTCGGTTGCGGTGGGACTTACGCCAGAGATGTTACCCATGATAGTGAGCGCCAACCTATCCAAAGGGGCGTTAAAGATGTCTCGCAAAAAGACGATTGTCAAAGATTTGAACGCCATTCAGAACTTTGGCGCCATGAATGTGCTTTGCACTGACAAGACGGGCACGCTGACGCAAGACCATATCGTGTTGGAACAACATATAAATGCTGACGGAACGGAGGATGTGAATAACAGAATTTTGCGGCACGCGTATTTCAATAGCTATTTCCAGACGGGCCTTAAGAACCTCATGGATTGCGCCATCCTTTCACATGTAAAAGAGTTACAGCTTGAAACGTTGAGCGACAATTATCACAAAGTGGACGAGATACCGTTCGACTTTGTGCGCAGGCGGATGTCGGTCGTGGTAGAGGATAACAAAGGAAAACGGCAAATCATCACCAAGGGTGCCGTGGAGGAAATGCTTTCCATTTGCTCGTATGCGGAAACGGATGGAGAGGTGGAACCACTCACAGACAGCCTAAAGCAACGAGCTATGCGGATAGTGGAAGACATGAACAACAAAGGCATGCGAGTGTTAGCATTGGCCCGTAAGACCTTTTTGGATAAGGAAAATAACTTTGAGGTTGAAGACGAGTGCGAGATGGTTCTCATTGGATACCTTGCTTTTCTTGATCCGCCAAAGGAGTCTGCCGCACAAGCCATTTACGAACTTCATTCGTATGGGATAGAAATAAAGGTGTTGTCTGGAGATAATGACGCGGTGGTAAGAACTATCTCGAGACAAGTAGGTATCGATTCTACCATTATGTACACGGGAGGCGAGTTGAGAGAAATGACTGACGAGGAGAAAAGCGCGGCCGTGCAAAGGGGTACGCTCTTCGCTAAACTTACGCCCATGCAGAAAGTGGAAATTATCCAAATTTTGCAGAAACAAAACAATACGGTAGGATTCCTTGGCGATGGCATCAATGATGCCGCGGCATTGAGAGAGTCGGATGTTGGCATTTCGGTAGACTCGGCTGTTGACATAGCAAAAGAAAGTGCCGACATTATCTTACTTGAGAAAGACTTGATGGTTCTTGAAGATGGGGTGGTAGAGGGAAGAAAGACTTTCGGAAACATCATCAAATACGTCAAGATGACAGCCAGTTCTAACTTTGGCAATATGTTCAGTGTCATGGTGGCGAGCGCTTTCCTCCCTTTCTTGCCCATGTTGCCGATACATTTGCTGATACAAAATTTGCTGTACGACATTTCACAGACTACCATTCCTTTTGATCGTATGGACAAAGACTATTTGAGCAAACCACGAGTATGGGATTCTTCAGACCTCAGTCATTTCATGATACTGATAGGTCCAATCAGCTCTGTGTTCGATATCGCGACCTATGCCCTTATGTGGTGGATGTTTGGTTGCGACCGTGTGGGCATGGCATCTTTGTTTCAATCAGGCTGGTTCGTGGAAGGTCTGCTTTCGCAAACACTCATTGTTCACATGATACGCACGCGCAAAATTCCTTTTGTGCAAAGCACCGCGTCGTGGCCAGTACTCTTCATGACTTTCGCCATCATGGTTCTTGGCATTTGTATGCCCTTCACCAACTTGGGGGCTTCGATAGGTTTCACGCCGTTGCCTTGGAATTATTTTCCCTGGCTGTTGGCTATTTTGTTCTGTTATTGTTTGCTTACACAAGGTGTCAAGGTCTTATATATACGTAAATACAAAAGGTGGTTATGAAAGCAAGAGTATTGTTGTTTGTGATGGGCTGCGCCGTTCATTACATAGGACTTGCGCAAAAGGTGTCAGGGCAATATACTACCGAGTGGCAATGCGCAAAGAGCGGAAAGTGCAATATTGTAAGTTTGCTCAGGCTGCAGGCAAGCATACCCATGGGGCGGCATTCATCCTTCGGCCTTGCGACTATTCATATAGTGAGAGCGCATGGAAACATCGTCAATGATTATCAAACGTTTTCTAACATAGAAGAAGAAAATTGTTTGGCGGCCATCGCGCTGTTGGGGTACACCAAAGAATGGGAGCGTTGCAAACTGTTTGCTGGCGTGCGAAATGTGAACGAAGATTTCTTCACCTCTGACTGTACAGCTCTTTTCACAAACAGCTCGTGTGGAATCTTTCCCACGCTGTCTGCAAGCTATCCCATCGCCAACTATCCTATGAGTGGGCTTACGCTCTTTTTTGAGGCTCATAAGGGAGCGTATAGGTTTAGGAATGCTTTATACAACGGAAGAGGATATAATGGTTGGACGCACGACAATCTGCCGTTTACGCTCAATCCTAAAAATGATGGCGTTTTTGACGTGGCAGAGTTCAAGTACAGCATTCATCACTCGTCCTATTTCGTGGGTGCGGCTTATCATTCTGCCTCGCGTGTCGCCAATATGAAGTATGGAAGTATGGCTGAGTGTCGCCAAAAGGCGAGCGCAGTTTGGTGGATATATGCCGAACAGAATGTTGGAACCTATCATGACGGAAGTCTTAACCTCATGGCTCAATATTCAGAGAACACCGACGTCAACGCGGGCTGTCATCGGTATGCCGAAATAGGATGCGTGTATAACAAAAGGAAGATGAACGCTGGAATATCCTTACAGTATGCTCATTTCAAGCAGGGAGAGGAAGGGTCGATAGAGCTGACGTGTCAAAAACAGATAAGCAAGTCTGTGAGTGTGCAGCCAGTGTTGCAATACATTAAAAACGACCAAGGCGACTTTGCTGTCGCAATGTTTCGGATGTATTGTCACTTTTAAAAATTAGACCTATAGCTCATTTTGCAGGATAGAATCCTCCTTAACTACCGATATACACTGGTGTTCTCAGCAATTCAAACGTT
>NZ_JBWPJP010000043.1:0-11967 GCF_056583855.1 Prevotella sp. C0209C1
TCGAATGGCACCCAAAATAGGAACCGCCGTATGCGGAACCGCATGTACGGTGGTGTGAGAGGTCGGTGAACACGAAAATAGGAAATAAACACCTATGATTAGTGTTTACCTCCTACTCGATTATAATAATCGTCGACATTTTATTTTTGAAGTCGATGCTAAAATATGATATACAATGTATAAATACTATCTATTCTTTTTCTTGCTGTTTGTCACAATAACAGACATTACAGCACAAACAGACAGTACCAAGACCGAAAAACTGCCAGAAGTTGTTGTTACTGCTGATGGTCAAATTGAAATGAGCAACAAGGCATTGTTGATACCAACTCAACTTGAGAAAAAACATTCTACAAATGGTTTTAATCTACTATATCTTATGCAGACTCCTGACTTGGAAGTATCGGCACGCACTCGTAGCATTACTACTCATAGTGGAGGAGAGGTTGTATTGTGTATTAATGGAATGGAGGCATTGCCAGAAGATGTAGCATCTCTTAGTGCAAAGAACATTCGTACAATAGAGTATATAAGAACTCCAAGCGGGAAATATGCAGGTAAAGCAGGATTGGTTAATTTTGTAACTGTAAAAATGAATTATGGGGGCAATGTGTATTTTTCTGCAAATGAAGGATTTGCCTACAAATCGGGGGAATATTTAGCTTTTGCTGATTTTAATAAAAAACGATACACATTTTCCCTAACCGTCACTGGTGACTGGCATAGAGACCATAGCTATACAGAAGGAAATGATATGTTTGTCTTTTCAGATAAATCCGTTTTGGAACGTAATTATAAAGATGAGAGTCCGTTGAAAATAAATAATGGGCAAGCTATGCGATTGCGCTTAACCTCCATGGGGAATACCCACAGATTAAATACCTATGTTGGCTTTAATCGTCAGGCTGTGCCAAATTCCAATACCATACAGGGTATTTACTACACCGAACCATATGGTGCAACAAAGCGTACTGTTTCATATAACAGCCAATCTATAGCACCATCAGCATATGTAAATTACACATTATGGTTGCCTAAAGAGCAGGCTTTTGACGTTACAGCATCTGCTTCTATGGGGCACAATAAATACTACAGTCTGTATACAGAGACAGAACAAGCTTCATTAAATTCAAAAGTAATAGAAAATAACTATGTGCTGAATGGTAATATTCGCTATTCGAAAACTTGGAAAAATAGCCTTACTCTAGCAGGCGCATTGAGCAATGATTATAAACATTATACTGATAATTATGATGGAACAGCAATTGGAAAACAGCATCTGACTTCCAACATTACTGTTGGATTACTTCAACTCAGCAAATATAGTGAGAAATACTATTACTATATCTCTGCGGGGTTATCTAATACGGCCGTTTCTTTAAACTCCATACATGATAATTACTGTATGCCTGTTGCTTTTTATGGTGGAAACTATGTCATTAATAACAAGCACTCTTTATCGTTAAATGGTCTTTTTACACATACTTTATTTGAACCGTCACAAAAAAATTCAATGGTTGTTCCGACATCTTTTTTTGAGGCAACTTGTGGTAATCCTGACATTGCACCGATGAAAGTATTAGGAAACACCCTTTCATACAATGGACAAATTGGAAAAATTCGTTTGGCTTTATCGTATGATAGTAATATTTATTTTGACAACATAGTACATCAGTATACAGCTAATACGAATACGATTTTTGATACTCGTATAAATGGCGGAACTTTCTACGGTAATATGTTTACTGTAGGTTGTACCTATAATTTATTCAATGAGCATTTGCGTTTGAGCGCCACAGCGATTGAAGAATGTAATACATTAAAAGGGGCTACTTACGATATGTCGCACAACAGTTTTCACATAAAAGGTGGCTTGGTTTATCTTGCAGGAGAATGGATGCTTAGTTTCGATTATCAGACTCCATATAAATCACTTGATATTCGACAACCGTGGTTCATCCAATGTCGTCCTACCTATGAATGGAAAGTGAGTTGGACTCACAAGGCATTGGCTATTGAGGCTTTAGTACGCAATCCCTTTTCACGTTATGACAAGCAACATATAACAATGGATTATGGGTGTTATAATAGAAATTCGCGGATTTTTAACGAAATCAATGGGCGTAATATAAATTTAACACTGACTTACAGCCTTAGCTATGGCAAGAAATCTAAACGTGGAGAAATTGAGGTTAATAAGAATATTGATAGTGCTATCATGAAAATGTATTAATCAATGACCAAAACGATAGAAAGTCTTCATCAACATGATTCCATGCAATGTGGCATAGCCAGTTTGCAAATGGTATGTAAATATTTCGGCAGGGAATATACATTAGATTCTCTGTCGAAACTTTGCTTTGCCACAACGGAAGGTGTTTCAATGTTAGGAATCAATGAAGCAGCTAATACTCTTGGATTACATACGGCATGTGCGAGAATTTCTATCGTCATGTTAAACGAAGCTCCATTGCCCTGTATTCTCCATTGGAATCAGAATCACTTTGTGGTCTTATATAAGATTAAGAAATCCAAGAAGTTCTATGTCGCAGACCCAGGGAAGGGATTGGTTGCTTATACCTTAGACGAGTTCAAACAACATTGGATAAGCACGAACTCTAATGGTGAGGACAAGGGCATTGTTATGTTCTTGGAAACCACTCCTGCGTTCTTTACTTATAAGATGCAAGGTGAAGAGAACATCAAAGAAAAGAGGTCTTTCCGCTTTCTCTTTGGGTATGTGAAGAAATACCGCAAGTATTTCGGACAAATCATCTTGGGTCTAGTAGTCGGAAGCCTCCTGCAGCTTGTCCTGCCATTCCTTACCCAATCTATCGTGGATGTCGGTATCAAGAACCAAGAAATAGGTTTTGTTTGGCTTATACTCTTGGGGCAGTTGATGCTTACAATCAGCCGAACGGCAATAGACTTTATCCGCAGATGGTTGTTGCTTCACATTTCCTTACGTATCAACATATCATTGGTAAGTGACTTCTTCATCAAGTTATTGAAACTACCTATGTCTTTCTTTGATACGAAACTCATGGGCGACTTGATGCAGAGAATGAACGACCATAGCCGTGTGAACAACTTCCTTACTCAGCAGACGCTCAACATCGCTTTTGCCATGCTTACTTTCGTGGTATTTTCGGTGGTGCTGTTTTTCTATAACAAATTGGTGTTTGTCATTTTCTTGTTGGGAAGCATTCTCTATGGTGTATGGATGACCTTATTCTTGAAGCGAAGAAAGGTACTTGATTACGAACTGTTTGAGCAGCAAGCTATCAACAACAACAAAACTTATGAGTTTATCACCTCTATGCAAGAAATCAAGTTGCAGGATTGTGAGCAGCGCAGAAGATGGGAATGGGAGGACACGCAAGCAGACCTATTCGGGGTACAGATGAAATCACTTAAACTCCAACAGACACAGGAGGCTGGAAGTATCTTCATCAATGAGGTGAAGAATATCATCATTACGGTAGTTGCAGCTACTGCCGTGATTCATGGGCAAATGACACTCGGTATGATGCTTGCCGTGCAATACATCATCGGACAGCTCAACTCACCAGTGGAGCAACTGATGAACTTCTTCTATTCTCTGCAAGATGTGAAGATTAGCTTGGAGCGAATCAATGAGATTCACCAGATGGATGATGAGAATGGAAAGGAAGGCTTGCTAACTTCTATTGAAGATAAGAATGAGGGCATTGACATCAAGAGCATCATGTTCAAGTACGACCAACATGCTTTGCGCAAAACCATAGACGATGTGAGTATTCACATTCCGCAAGGTAAGGTAACAGCCATCGTTGGCGCATCTGGCAGTGGAAAGACCACCCTCATCCGTTTGATGCTTGGTTATTATCCTGTCTTGGAGGGAAAAATCAATATTGGAAATACTGACATCAACAAACTCAACAAAAAGTGGTGGCGCAGACAATGTGGTGTTGTCATGCAGGATGGTGTTATATTCTCGGAGAGTATCGCAAGAAATATTGCTGTTGATGATGGCGATATAGATAAGGAAAGGTTGTTGAAAGCTGCCGAGATAGCTTGCATCAAGGATTACGTGATGGCTTTGCCTCTGAAGTTCAACACCAAGATTGGGCGTGATGGTGTGGGACTGAGCCAAGGACAGAAACAGCGTATCTTGATTGCAAGGGCGGTTTACAAGAATCCCGACTATATATTCCTTGACGAGGCTACAAACTCGCTCGATGCCAACAATGAGAAAAGCATCGTGGAGAACTTGGATATGTTCTATAAGGGCAAGACTGTTGTGATTGTGGCTCATCGCCTAAGCACGGTGAAGAATGCCGACCAAATCGTGGTCATCGACCATGGAAAAGTGGTTGAGATAGGCAACCATGAGTCTTTGACCGCCAAGCGAGGGGCATACTATAATCTTGTGAAGAATCAGTTGGAATTGGGAAACTAAAATGTTTTTGACATGGAACAGAAAGAAACAGAATCAGATAATATCGAGTTGAGAAGCGAGAAGGTGAGGAACGTGATAGGTAAAGTTCCTCCTCGCCTCGTCAGCTTGGGAACGGTTGTCATTACGATAATAGTCCTCGCCCTCGCAGTTGCTTTCTACAAGAAACCTTATCCTATATCCATAGAGGCTAATGGTGAGGTCATTAATCAAAGGACAGTACAAGTGTTTGTGCCATACAAGTATTTGTATCTTTTCGATGAGCCAAGGACGGCTTATATATCTTTCGAGGGCAACGAAAATGCATCTTATAACTGCAACATCACAAGCCATAAAGCCAGGCTCATACATAGGGAAGATGGAAACTATTTTATGGCAATAGCCACAGTGAGTACACAGGGACAAAATACCTCAATGTTGCAACAGCACATGAAAGCCTATTGCAGAATCATCGTCAGTAATAAAACGTTATGGCAGCAGGTATTCGGATAAACTATATCCGAATACCTGCTGCCATAACGTTTTATTACCGTCTACAACATACAAATCCTATTTTCCTAACATTGATAACTGACCAAAGATGGATTGGGCAATCACAGCACGATACTAACGTTGGGTGTTATGATTTATCAGCATTCACTCTTGTCTATCCCTAAGGGATTTTGTCAGTTGTACTGCTTGTTGTTGCAGTCTAATAAGAAGTTGGGAATAGGTTTCGAGTTTGCTGAGCAGTTGTTGCGCAGTGGCGACAGAATGATAAGTCTTGAGGGCTTTCACGGCTTCGTTGTACAGCACGCCTATCTTATGAGTCATAGAAACGATTTCGGAGAGTTTCTCCAAGTAAGGCTCTTTTGCAGGGTCTTGGGTGATGACCTTAAAGGCTTCACCTAAAAGTCTTGCTCGGACAAAATCACTTTTCGTTTTTGCTCCCGACTTCTGGTAGAGTCTGATAAGCTTCTGCTGGTCTTCGGAATTAGGTGTTCTGATGTGCCATCTATCCCATCGTGGGTAGGTGGCACATCTGCCGTCTGGCTTCTTTTGTTTTTGCTTCTTCATTGCTTTCTAATCACGACTTTGGAGTGATTTAATCCCCCTTTCGGGGCAAGGGTCTTTGTGGTACAAACGGCAGTTTGTGGTACAAAGACACACCTTGCCAGTATAAAGAAAGAGATAGTTTGTTATGTTCCATAAAGTAACTTTTCTGGGGCGCTTTTGATAGACGAGAGTTCAAAGTTCAAGAAGTAAATCAAGAGATAAGTTTAGACTAATCTCTTGACTTACTGACTTTATGAGCTGACATATTTTTGACTAAAGTTAATTTTGACTTAGGTCGAAACTAATTTCTTGACCAAAGTCATAACTGACCATTTGACTTAAGTCGCAACTGATGTCTTAACTTAACTCATAACTTACCTGTTTGCGGTATTGGATTATAATGCCTTTCAAGCATTGTTTGTATGTCGCTCTGTTTGTAAAGTATCTTTCCTCCGATTTTGTAGAAAGGAAGTATTCTTGCATTTCTGTACTCTTGGAGCGTACGTGTGCTGAGCCGTAAGTGGCTGCACACTTCCTCGCTCGAAAGGTAAACCTCGCCATCTAACATCGGACGAGCTGTGGCACAATACCGCTCCAACTTCTTCAAAGTGCCTTCCATCAGTTGTGAAAACAACTGCATCTGAGGGTCTTCCTGCGTAATGATTTCATTCTCCGACATAATTCATTCATTCTTTGATTTCAATCCTTGACTGCATTCAGCATTTCACTGATGTCGGTCTGTTTGTAATAACACTTGTGTCCAATCATTGAGAAAGGGATTTTCCCCGTATCCCGATAGAATTGCAGGGTACGTTTGCTGATACCCAAACGCTTGCACACGGCTTCGTTGTCGAGCCATTGCTCGGTCTCAGGAGGATTACCGATGAGTTTCTCCACACGATGGATAAAGTCTGCAAATTCGGAGCGATGTCGCTCCCACGCTTTGCGGTTGATGATAATGAGTTTCATTGCCTTGATTTTGTTTTGATTACTTTATTGTTACTCGGCAAACAAACTGTTATTCAGTACATTGCCGTACTTATCGAGTGCAAAAGTAAACCCTCGGAAGCACCGCTGCAAGAAATGAGGAAAAGCAGGGAAATAGAGAGAAAACAAGAGAAAAGACCAAAGGAGATCCATCTGTGTTATTGCGGTAATGAGATGAGGTGCCGGCTCTTTCCTTTTATTACATAGCAATTATTCTCTCGACAGTTCGATAGTTCGACAAATCGATATGTAGAACTATCGATAGATAGTTTTATCGATAGATTATTTTGACGATATATAGTCATGACAACAGATAGTCATGACAACAAATTGTACAAACAACAGATGGTCCGTATTATCGTCAGTCCTATCTATTGTTGGTTGTTACGCCTTGCGTCCAAAGAGCCTGAGTATGCCGTATTCTTGTTGTGCCTATACTCTCTTACGGCAGTCCTGCTCTGCAAGGTTGGGAGAGATGAATACGACCGCACGAATATTGAAAATGGCAATACCAACTTGAAAAGAAAAATCCTGCGGTGGAGATTCTTCTCTCCATCCACAGGACTTGACCTTGTCAGGGCAGATTGGCTGCCGTTGTACCTTTGCACGATAAGAAACGGCATCAGGGACTTTGCGTGTGCCTTTGCTTACAACGCCTTCGGGCTTACCCCTCCGTCTGACCGATTATTGGCAAATGATTGCTCTCGATGAGCAGCACTATTGTGCCTGTGAGTTCGGTGTAAAGACGGTCGTATTGCTCGTCAGAAGCAAATGTGTCCGTCAAACCGAACTTGTCGAATGTGGCTTGAATAGCCTTGTTCGACAACAGTATAGGTACGAGTTTCTCTGGAAGAGGTGCAGGCAGTTCCCTTTCAAACTCATTTTCCAATACAGATACAAGCGTGTCATACTTGGAAAAATGCAAGCCTTGATACAAAACCTCGCTTGCCATGCTTTCCGCTTCGGGGTGAGTGAAACCTTGCGCCACGGCATCGCAGTAAGCTGTGAGAGCCATATCTGCCCGTGCGGTGATAAACTCCGTATCTTGCAATCTCTCGGGGTGATGCTCACCCATATAACTTCTTAATTTCAATCGAAAATAGGAAAGTTCCAGCTTTTTGTTCTCTTTCATTTTTAATTTTATTTAGTGTTGATGTTCAATGATGGTTGCTTTGCGGTCAAAGAACAAGTTACTTGTCCTCCGCTTGGCTGTCTTGGCGGACAGACACGCAAAGCCTTTCGCAGTTCCCTTGTGGTATTGCTACCCATGAGTGGCTGCATCTCACGGGCAATTTTACTCTTGCTAACCTTTGCATAAAGTTCGGTGGTGGAAATGAAACGGTGTCCGAGTATCTTACTGACGGTTTCTATAGGCAAACCGTTCTCCAAACAGATGGTCGTGGCAAAGGTGTGCCGTGCCGTATGCGAGGTGGCTTCGGTATGAGGTGGGAGTCCTGCCTTGATGATAATGTCCCTTATCTTGCGGTTGAAATGGCTATTCGTGGGGAATTCACGAAAGAGCAAACCCTCCTTTCGTCCGTCGCTGACAATGGTGAGTATCTCTTCGGCAATGGGCAATAAAGGAACAATGCTCCTGTTCTGTGTCTTTGTGCGACAGAGCGATATGTACCTACGCCCATGCCCGAATGTATAAACATCGCCCATTCGGAGTTTCTTCAAGTCTGAGAATGCCAGCCCCGTAAAACAGCCCAAGAGGAAGATGAGCCTGCAATGGTTGTCCACCGAGCGGTGTGGACGATATGAGAGAAGTTTGTGTAAATCGTCAGAAGTGAGGGCATTGCGCTCGTAGGTGGGCGTTTCAATGTCTATCTGCTCAAAAGGGTCTTCACGGATATATCGCTCTTGCAGTGCTTTTCGGATGACTTGATGCAGGTGGCGCAGACGATTGGAAACAGTGCTTTCCTTGTTTCCCAAGTCCCGCAGCATAAATAGGCGGTAATGTTCTATGAGGTCCTTGTCTGTCTCTTTGGGAAGGCAGTCCCCGTTTCCCCTTGTTTTTAGAAAAAGTGCAAAATTCTTCCTACTGTCCCTGAAAGCCCTGACGGTAGCCTTTCCTATCGTCTTGCCCTGCAATGCCTCCTTGCTTTCACAGACGGATTGGTAAATCTCTATGAGTGTCGGGGTGGGTTTGTTTTGGTGCTGGTACTGCTCTTTCAGGTATTCAGCCGTAATGTAGTTCTCTTCTCTTAAAGTGAGTTCATAGAGTGCGTGAAGTCGTTCTTCTATTGAGTTCAGCAGCAGATTGACGGCATTCGCTCTGTTTGCCACCACTTTTATGCGCCCTTTCTTTGCTTGCCAATCATCTGGGGAGGTGTACAAACCTGTTGAGAATGAAGAAGACGCACCATTGCAGGTGATACGGCAGCGGATAATGCATTCATTCCTTTCGCTTGTCTTGCTTCTGTCTATATAGAATAGAATTGAAAATGTACTTTTCATTGTTCTTGGACTTTTAGTTGATTAAACGATATTGTGCGATGAGAGGGAGAATCTTCTCCACATCCCGAAAGACACGCTCTGGAGAAGTCTCTGCATACACCTGTGTGGTCTTTATCTGGCTGTGTCCGAGCATTTTCGATACGCTCTCGATGGACACGCCTTCTGAAAGCGTCATCTGCGATGCGAAGGTATGCCTTGCCATGTGATAGGTCAGCGTTTTCTGAATACCGCAAAGCCGTGCTATCTTTTTGAGGTGTATGTTCAACGTGTCACAGCCCGGTATGGGCAGCAGATACCCTTTTGGGGGTTCGTGGCGGAACGCCCTCGTATGAATGCCCTTGTACCGCTCAATGATGGCGGATGCTTCGGGTAATAATGGAATGTAGCATACATTGCCCGTCTTCACTCTCGGCTTGCGTATCCAATCCATATCAGACTCGTGGATGATATGCTCTGCCGTGAGGTGGTACACATCCGTGTAGGAAAGCCCTGTATAGCACGAAAAGAGAAACATATCCCTCGACACCTGCTCGTAGCCTTGCAGTTCGTTATCGGTTAATGCCGCAATCTTGTTTACTTCCTCCCTTGTAATGTATCGGGGTGTTCCAACGTCCCAGCGGATGGAATGACCGATAAAAGGATAGGTGTCTATGATGTGCCGTTTGTGCAGGTCTTTGAGCACGGATGCCAGCATAGTAAGATAACCAGCCGAAGTGTTGAGTTTAAAACCCTTTTCTTTGGCAAAATACTCCTCCAAGTCCTTGATAAGGGCTGTATCGGCTTTTTGCACGGGAATATCGTCCACATGGTAGCGACATCTCAAAAATTCAGACAGATGCTTGCGGAAGAGCAGCAGACATTTCAGTCTTCTTTCGCTGCGATCTATGCCAACTCGCTCACGGAAGCGGTCAATATACTCATCCGCATGATGAAGCAGCCCCTGCGACTCGCTGTTTAACCCGAATACAAGTTCCCTTATCTTCCCTGCCGTGACAGTGTTGTTCAACTTGCCAGAAAGCGATTCATAAACTTGATGGACACTTACTTGCAGTCGGTCAAGTTCCCTGTTCACTGATACGGCTTCGGAACTCTTTCCCACAAGTCGCTGTTTACGACTATCCCAAAGTTTTGGGGTACAGGCACATTTGCAACTGAACTGAACCATTGAGTGACCGATACTGATGCGTCCCATGATGGGACTTTTTCCGTTTTTGTCCTGCGTACCTCTTTTGAGGTAGAAGAGCAGCTTGATTTTTTCTTTTTCCATTGTTTTTTTGCTTACAAAATTATACTTCCCAGAGGAACTTTGAGCGATGCAAAACATTGATAATGAAAGAGAAAATACCGTTTTAGTTACCACTTTTAGCTGTTCTTTTCCTTTCATCGTTTCTCGAACGATTTGGTAACTGAACTCTTGCTTTTTCACTCCTTTCTTCGCCTATTTCCTTTGATGCAACTCAATGAGTAAGCAGGCAATATCTCCTCTATTTCAATCAGATACGCATTCTTCTCCTTTTCTTGCTTCCAACTCCTATACTTCCGCATAGAACGAGGCAAGTTCAGGCACTTTAATAAAGGTTCTGAAGCGTTCCTTCTGAATAATCTCATTGGTGATGGAAAACTCATAGTCAGTGGACTTCTTGGCAAAGACCGCAGCCCATGCGTCGAAACTGTTAATGCCCTGCTTCTCCAAGGCTTGCGGGCGCAAGTATTTGAAGAGCAAATATAATTCTGTTAGCGAATTACTGATAGTAGTTCCCGAAAGAAAAGTTGCTCCCAAGTCCTTGCCTGACCGCTCCTGTATGGTGCGAATGGCAAAGAGCATATTGAGCGCACGCTGTGAGCCATCCGGATTGCCCAAGCCCGACACTCTGTCGTGGCGAGTATTGAACATCAGGTTCTTGAATTGGTGGCTTTCATCTACAAAAAGGTGGTCAATACCCATCATCTTAAAGTCCACGGCATCGTCCTTGCGCTCGGCAATGCTGTCTTGAATGTCCTGTAACTTGGCTTCCAAGGTCTGCTTACGTTTTTCTAAGCCTTTGAGCATGGCACGGGAAATGTCCGCTCCCTGCATACGGAGCACTTCAAGATTTTCTTCTACAGAATCTTTTTCTTTATGCAAAATCGCTTCTTGTATCTCCAATGCTTGCGGTATCATGCCGAACTGCTCATGCGTGAGGATAATGCAGTCCCAATCATTATTCTTGATGTCATTGAAGATGCGTTGGCGATTCTGCTTGCTGAAGTCATTCTTTCCCGGATAGAGTATCTTGGCATTGGGATAAGCCTTGCGAAAAGTGTCGGCAATATCGAATACATTTGCTTTGAGTCCAATAATCATCGGTTTGTTAGCCAATCCCAACCGCTTCATCTCGTAGGCTGCTGTACACATGATAAGCGTCTTACCTGCACCGACCTCGTGGTCGCAGATACCACCTCCATTGGTCTTCAGCATCCACACGGCATCTTTCTGACTTTTGTAAAGGTCATCAATACCCAATAGTCTGAGGTCAAGGTCGGGAAAGGTCTGGTGCGTACCGTCAAAGTTGGGGCGCACGAAACAATTAAAGAGACGATTATAACGGTTGGATAACTGCTGCTTGAACGTGTCTGGTGTACGTCCGAGCCAATCGACAAAGCCCTGTCTGATTTCCTCAATCTTGGCATTTGCCATCTGTATGGCATGTCCGTCCCTTACTTTGATGGTTTTGGTTTCTCTCGTAACCTTGTCCGTCATTTCCTTGCTCTTGTTGATGTCTGGAATGGTATTGTGCAGGGCGTGCTTCAGGAGGTTGATGCCGTCATAGCGGCGGAACTCCCCCTGTACGGCATACTTATGCCAGATATTATCATTCTTTCGGTCGCAGACAATGCTGTACTCATCAATATTAGAATTATTGCTGTCCGGTAAAACTTTTTCAAACAAAATAAATTAGGGCTGACACATCTCACGAGGTATCAGCCCTTTTGGTGTACGCTCGGCATGAGCATTTTCTAACGGGTGGAAGTCCCGAGTAAGCCCTAATAGCGGGAATTACATAGCC
>NZ_JBWPJP010000044.1:0-11041 GCF_056583855.1 Prevotella sp. C0209C1
CAAGTCTTTTCGATTAGGGGGCTTACTTTTGAAAAAATAAACCCCGAAGTCCAATTTTACTGGGCTTCGGGGAGGATATTTATGCTCTTTTGAGTTTTACCGGACAGCAATAGTTTGATAACAATGCTTTTCTCTACAACTTTTTCTTCTTTGCCATTGCCAGCAATCATCTGTAGTTTGTAAGTACCAGCGTCCTCGAAACGAATGGTCGTCGTTTCACTTGTAGGAGACAGCACATTGGCTCCTACACATACCCAATGATAAGACAATCCTCCTGTGGTGAGATTGGTTGTCTTCAACGTGAGTGGGGCTTCCCAGTCTTGATAAACAGGTAGAGGCGCATACGAAAAATCGGCTTGCATAGGAGGTCGTAGGGTTAGCGCCTTAGTACGTTCCTCGTATTTACTGCCATTGAATACTCTCAGGTGGATCTTATGCTCACCACCGTCCGCAAAGGTTATCGTGCCCGGATGCTGTCGGTTGGATGTTGAGGGAACACCTCCTTCAAATGCCCACTCGTATTGTCTTCCACCTTTGCTTTTGTTGATGATGGAGACAGTTCCTGGAGCAATATCATTGATTGCCACGGTAAAATCAAAGTCTATCGTCATGGCGGAGTCAACTCTGAGGGTCTGCTGACTTGTCCTTTCCTCTACAGCATTCCAGACTCGCAAGGTTATTTTGTGCTCACCTGCCTGAGTAAACACGACCTTAGCCGGAGTTCTCTCATTGGAACGATCGGGAGTTCCACCCTCAAATATCCATTCATACTCATCTGCTCCGTAACTTTCATTTTTTAGTTGAATAGTTACAGGAGAGGTCTTATCTTCCGATGCCTCTATAGTGAATGCAGATTCGATAGGAACAGCAGTCTCTTTTAGGCAGGATGACAGTAATGTGGTAAATAACAATATTGCTATTGAGCGATATGGAACATTACACTTTTTCATATTTCATTACCTTTTTGTATTCTCGTTCGCCTTTTAGATAAGTTTAAATTCATCCAAGGAACAACTTTTTGCACAAATTTCTCAATATTTTTCATCAATCTCCATATGATTTTTCTTGATTCCTAATTCCTTGCATTTTTTAATATAGAAGTCTTTTATATCTTTGAAGTCCTGATAAGTTCTATCTCTTTTAACAAGATCTACAAACATATGAAATCCATAACCTGTATCATTAATTATAATGCTATAGATTCCTGTCCCATTTTCACGTTTACAAAATGTAATATTTCCCAATTCGTCCTTGAAATGATTTCTCCAATCCATTGTGTTATCCCAATGGCTATATAATGGAACATATTGATTTCCTTCTTTAAAGTTGCGAGTCAGATATTTTGTTTCTCGATAATAACGTACAGAATATACATTGTAAAAATGTAATGAGTCTAAGGTAATATGCCTCCAAAATGATTCTTCAAGGCATTTCTTAACATTATTCTCTAAATATGGAACATTAGATAAAAGTACTATCAGATGCCTTGAGCTTTTCCCAACGTTGGACGTGTCGGACTCTAAAACATAATATCCTGTTGGAATAGTAAATATATCACTTCTAAAGTGATAACTTATGACTATTCCTAAGCAGCAAAAAACCATATTTGCTATTATAATTTTATATTTAGTTTTATTTATCATCATTACTTCAATAGATTTTCAAAGTCAATTTCTTTCGATATCATAGTCACAAACGGTTTGTATCCTCTCATGTATTGGAGGATGCCCCATGCACATAAACCATCTGTAGTCATAATATCACGTATTGTCAATTCCTAATTCTTTTCGCTTCTTTTTCCAGAAGTCATTTATATTATCAAAATCTTCTCTATACTCAAAATCTTCATAAGGAGGTTCAAACCAATGAAAAACTATAGACTGCTTGGCGATTCTGCAAACATAAGATCCTGTTTTATCCTCTCGGCAAAAAAAACATACCTCTCCTAATCTATCTTCTAGATGATTTCTCCAGTCCATTGTATTATCCCAGCTACTAAATTCTGGATTATATTGCCCCCCTTCTTTAAAATCTTTAGTGAGATATTTTGTCTCCCTATAAAACCTATAACCATACATAGAGTTATATCTATTTATTGTATCCAGTGTTATATTTTTCCAAAAGAAAGTTTCTAAGTTTCTCTTTAATGAGTTCTTTAGGCAAGGAGCATTCGCCACAAGGATAATACTTGCTGCATATATCTTTTTCTCATTGTCATTACCAGTATTACCAGTACGACATTCAAGGACATAATAACTGCTTTTGTCAATCATATTGCATCTTGATATAAAAAAGATAAGACTTCCAAGGCAAAATACTAATCCTCCCAAAAAGAACTTTCTCATATTCATAATCTTCCTTCTATTTCAATTTCTTTTGACATCATTGTTACGAATGGCTTATATCCTCTCTTATATTGCAAAATGAACCATGAACAGAAACCGTCAGCAGCCTGTTGACAAATAGAATCTGGAACAACGGGAGCAAGTTTTCCAACCCGATCTTGCACTTTCTCCATCGATCCAAATTTTACAACATCGTCTTTATCTAATCCAAAATGGTCGAAGACATCGAATTTTAATTTAGCCCAATATTTTTTTGTTGTAGCATCATATCGATAGTTTAGCAACGTCACTTTGAATCCCCAGGTGTCATTCAAGGCAAAAGTTAAGCCGTGACGTTTATCCGAAAAAGAAGAAAACATAGGACGTTTAATGTTAAATTGTCCAATATAATTACTTATAGAGAGTCTTGATATATCACCGTTAACAACTCTAAGAGCTTCATGTAAAAGTCGCTTAACCTCGGAAATCAAAGATTGGGTCGTTTCCTCTTTAAACACCGCATCCGTTAGTCTTGAATCTGTATAATGATCTTCAGACGTTTGATATACTTGTCTCTGCCACTCGGCTATTATTCTCTTGTTATTATCTTCAAGGTCACCACTTGATACCCACTCCGCCAAATTGATTAAGTTTTTGAACAGTTCATCATCAGATTTTTTACTGAGCCGCTCAAGGTTTTCCCTCACTTTGTCATCCTTGATAGTTGAAAGATCGAATGAAGTGCCAAACTTCATATCTTCAGCAATTTTATCTGATGCTGGAGTCAAACCTTTACCTTGTGCATCTTCAAACTCATATTCTTCACGGTCTTTTTTCAGACCAAAGCCCGGTTTCGTTACTGTTTGAATCAGAACTCTTGGCTTTATAGCAGGAATCTCAGACTGTTCAAACAGAGAAAGAATAAAGTCTCCAACACCATTACCGGTCTTTCCAACAGTTCCATCAGTACAATCATACTTTTTATTTAAGCGGTCTTTGTCTAACTTCGTACCTATTCCATATGCAACTCCAGGCATATACATAGTTATTGTATTACTATTTATACTTAAAGGATCTATTCTCTTGATTTTTATATAAGGTATAGTTACAAGTACATCGTTATCTCCAAATTCAAGTTCCTTAAATAGTATTTGTGCGAGTGCATTCCAATCCTCTTCGATACCATTGCCCTTTTGGACTTGAGTAGACAGAACAACAAACTTCCGCTTCTCAGTAAGCCCTTCTCCTCTGTAATTGAATTGCATTGTAAGTGTTTTCTGAAAATTATCGAGTGTAGTTATGCCTTGTTGTGGCAGATTATTGAATTTATCTTTTAGCGCATTCAAAATATCCGACTCTTTAGAAAGTGTTATCTTTGTATCGTTGATCCCATCCCTGATGTATTTGGCATTTGTATCTTTGATATAGAAACTCTTGAGATCCATAGCATAAATTCTCTGATCTCCACAGGTAAAATTATCTACATCAAGAAGGAATATTTTTCCATTTACATTTATTGTGTAATTAGCTGGATTAATAATAATCTGGACTGGTTCCTTATTAGAAAACTTTGTCTTCCAAGGTACAGTGTCCCCTTTTGCTGTGTAACTATAGCTGTCAAAATCCTTAGTATGAGTTCTATACCATGTTTTATAAGAATGACCATTTATTTCAAACTCTGCAATACTTCCAGAGGGAGCGGGGCGTATAGAAGTGTCGCTATAAAAGAGGGCTTTTATGATAGAACCGTTCGGCAATTCGATTTTATCCCCTTTTGCAGATAATAGTGACTTTTGAGAGTTCATTATAGCATCAGATACATCCTGAGGAATACATACCATACGACTTTTGTATCGCTCTATTTTAATATCCTTAGCTTTATCCATAGCAGTAAATACTGCAGGATTAGCCATGACATTCCATTGGAAAGCTGCTATATCTGTTCCATCCTTGTAGTCCAGTAAATTGTTTGTTGTGCCCTGCGTGTCTTTGCCATATTCTGCATCAAAGGTATGCTGTAAAGTGAAGACACCATGTCCTACTTCATGAGCAATGGTACGAACCAATGAAGTTGTATTATAGCCGTTAGCTGTAAAGATATAGCCAAATTGACTCTTGCGAGGCATTTCACCCAACAAGTCTTTATTTTGTCCTTCAAGTCCCTTGGCTCCATTTAGAACAAATAGGTAGACGCCGTCAAGTGTCCCTGCTTCCTGCTGGTAAGTCTTCTGCAGATTGAGCATCTCTGGAGTCTCTTTGAGTTCCTTGTCATAGCCCAAAAAAGACTTACCGACCGTACTCAGCAGTCCATCCTTTTCACTTTCTACTTCCCAGTCATAATTGCCGCGCATGCTTTCATCCACATTCACTGTAAACTGCACGCCAACAGGATTATAGATGGTGTTGAGTTGCTGTTCAATAGCAGATTTATCTAACTTAACTTCGTTTATCGGAACAAGAGTTACCTTATGCTGCTGTTTCGTATAGCTCACCACACGGAGTTTGCCGATGACCACTCCTTCGTAGACGGCACAAACATCATAACTTGCACCAGACGATACGGAACGCAGGCTAATCGTCCATGTCTGTTCTGCCTCATTAAGCTTTGCCGGCAGTGCAGCAGTATTGGGTTCAGAGGCAAAGTGAACCTTTTTCAAGTCAATATTCCTCAAGTCATCATACTTTGCCGTAACAACATCATTCTCTCCCACAGGAACAAGTTTCCAAGGTGCAATATACCCCTTTGCAAACGGCTTGTAGAAACGATCCACCTTGACACTCTTCTTGTACCACTTCTCCTGACCATCATCAAAGGCATATTTTCCCTCTCCGCGTTCAAAGTGTATATAGCCATACTTGCTTGATAGGGATTCCGTATTGAAATCTCCGATACGAGTTACAGGCTCACAGGTGAGTTTTATGTTTCTATCTTGATTTCCATTTTCGGCATCATCATTTGTCCCTCCGGCATCCTGTTCTGCCGGGCTGATCTGATAGGTATTTCCTTTACTGTCCGTAACCAACATGGGGAAAATACTCTCATACGAGGCGTTTTCCGGCACATCTGTTTTGATGGTCTGTGGGTTACCGTCTGCATCGATCGTTTCTAACGCTCCACTCTCAGAATTATATGTAAACTGCGGTATGTCGGGAAGGGTAAATTCCATTTTATGCTCACGCATACGGATCGTAGCCGGTTTGATGTCCTTGCCGCCGTCATCCACATAGTCAAGATTGGCTATCTTTGCTTTTTTCTCATCGTAGGACGCTTCCACCGTTCCGTCTATCTGGAAGTTATCCAAATTGATGCGGAGTCGGTCGAAACGAAGTGCAACGGGAGCATCGATAATGGTTTTCAGTCGAGTCTTACCACGTCCAGAATACCAGCCGTCTCCTAATGAGACAGCCTCTGTTATGGTCATCGGATAGTCGCCACCAATGGTAACAATGTCTCCGGCTTTAATCCGCAAGTTAGGCTTCTGCGAAAGGTCTTCTCTCACAGATTCCTTGCCACAGTCAGCCAGCAGCTCGTCATTCCGGCTACTGAGCGTAAACTCATGTACGTCCGAAAAGACAGGACGATCATCCGTGCAGAGCGTACCTACACGCCATTCGTATGTCCATCCCGGTTTCAATTGGACGAGTGTAAGGTATTCGCCAGCAACTCGTGTACTGCTCCATTCGTAAACATTTAGCTTCGTCTTAGGACGACATTCCACGACATACCCCGTTGTGCCAATGACCTTGTTCCATGAAAGTTCCAATTTGGCAAAGCGGGGAAGAGCTTTCAACCCTGTCGGTGCTTGACAATTGTCATTAAGATAGAACCAGTTGATTTCACTGAAGCCGCCATTCTCAAACATGCCGACTTCATCAACCCCGTCACGGGCAATTGCCTGTACTTGCCAAGCGTAGCATCGATTTGGAAAAAGGATAGGTTCAAGATGGGTATAGTTCAACGTTGTATTACGGGTACGGATACGATATATCTCATTGCCATAAGCAAACGCAGACTGAGGAGCTGCGCCATTGTCCGGCAGTTCCTTCAATACAAACTCATACTCTGTTCCGGCAAGTCCCTGATGGCGGGGCATCCATTGGAAACGGATATAGAGAGGCTCTGTGATACCTATTTGTGCATCTTTCTCCGGGAAATTAAGCAAAGGAGGTTTCTTTACATCCAAATAAGACCGTCCCGTATGCCAAGCTGAAAGCGTTCGTCCTGTATAATAGTCTACCACTTGCACGGAGAACTCCGTATATCCCGTGGGTAACTGACCGTTATGCAGCCTGCCATTAATTTGCAGGTTCTGTGGCTGAAGATAGGGGGACAGGTCTATATTGGTCAGGCGGGTCGGGACATTTGCACTGAGCTCCAGAATCGGGTAGTTGATTTCCTCACGGCTGGTGGCAAGAAAACCTGTACTCTTAATCCTGATGCGCAGTCTGGCAAGGAGCAGGGGTTGCTGTAGATCTCGATTTAGAAGAGTTACAATGAGCCTGTCCCGGCTCCCACTATAGTAATCAGACAAGTAAGGACTTTGAGGAGACGGCCATTGAACGGTAGCATGAATTGGGTAGTATTGAGCACGCAAAGGCTGCCCTACCCCCATAAACAGGAGCAGGAGTAGTAACAAATATCTAACCAACCGATGATGCTTCATACTTGTATCGTTCTATTTATATTTATAGCGTTTTGATATGTAATATAACGCATATTAGTGCATAAAATTATATCTTTTGCCCCACAAAATAATTCTTAGAATACAACTTATTGAAAATAAAGAAGTTACCTTGTTGATATAACTAAACAGGTAACGATTTGGAAACGAGCGAGTTACTTGGTTTCGCTGTTTTCTGACTAACAAAGAACGCTTGTTATTCTGTTTGCAAAGATAATACTTTGTCAGCGAATAACAAGCGTTTTTGATGAGATATTCTTCTTTCTGCATTTTTGTAATGCACTCTTTCGTTGGAATGGGATTATAATCCACGTCCTCTTTTCTTCTTTTTGTTGGCTTGGTTCCTGAGCTTGCGCTGCCACGCAGCTTCGGCATAGTCATTGCCTTGTGTACTTGGTGTAATCAAATCGCCCAACCCTTCCACAACTTCATTGGCTGCACTAACAATGGTGTCTGCCACTGCACCAATGGGATTCTGCACTTGTGAGGTATCATTGTCTTGTGAGATAGAGGAGCGGCTTGGAGGTACAAGTTGGTAGCCTGTATTAGGTTGTTCTTTCTTTTATATTGGCTCTTGTATCGTTTGGTGTGGTTTCTTCTGTTCTTCCTTGTTGGTTTCTTCAAAGTTCTTCTGCAGGGAATGGTAGCCGAATTCCCTGCCAATTTCAGATGCCTTGAATGTATGTTCTCCGTATGAGAACTTCAAGCCATAGACCTTGCCCTGCTTGTTCTTCAAGCGGTCAATGGTTACGCCACTCTTACTAAGGTCGTAGAGAAACATGGAATATCCAGATATGCCACTGCCCTTGTATTTGCCGAGTAAGGCATAGCAGATTTGTTGCACCTCTGTCTTTGTCTGTTCTCTCGTGGGATTGGCTTTTACCTTTTGGTGCTTCCTTTCTGCCTTGACCTCCTTTGCTATAGTCAAGTTTTTCTCCCTGCTTATTTCCTCCGCCACTCTCGCTGCCTTGTTGCTCACAAAGGTGGTATCATAGACTTCTCCATACAGACTGATACGGTTAGCTATTATGTGAATGTGTCTATTATCGGTGTCCTTGTGCGTTACTGTCACCCATTGGTGGTTGTCAAGTCCCATTCGCTTGGCAAACAAATGTGCTATCCACATATATTCGGACACAGACAGCTTTTTCTCGTCCTGCGGTGCGATGCCAATTTCGATACGGAGAAACTTGTTCCTGCAACGGCTGTTGTAGTTACTGACCACTTTCATTTCATCATAGATTGTCTTTGGCTCCCTGCTGCAAAGATTGTGGAATGCAAGCCGACTACCGAGTTTGCCTTCCCTAAAAATATAGTCCAAAGCCGTGCTGCCATGCGCTATTGCCTTGCATTTTCCTATCATCTCTCTTCATATTTAAGACCAACATGAGACCTCTGCAAAACCTTACCCCATCCTCTATCATTCTTGTTTTTGAGCACTATTGGCTCACCCGCAGTCAATATTTTTGATTTTTAGGCTGTATATGCCCTATTTCATCCCATATTCTCCCCTTATTTGAGAGAATTAGACACAATTATCCCTGGAGTTCGATATAAATTGTAGGCAATAGCCTCCATGATGTGTTGTGCGTGAGTCTTAGCTAAACCTACATATCTGGCTATCCCACCATGAAACCATCTGTGAATAGATCCAAAGGTACGTTCCACTTTGTACCGTGTCTTGCTGATGGCTACATTAACACGCTGCTCTCTTTCCGTTAGCTTACGTCCCCTTACTCCTTTGTGCATGATACGACTCTTGAACTTCATACGTTTAAGTACATCCTTGTTTGCTGTAGAATCATAACCCTTGTCGGCATAAACAGGTGTACCTTGTGGAAGTTTAGCTTTTTCTAATGGCTTTTCCAAATGTTTGATGTCACTTTCGTTAGCTGGTGTGGTTTCCTCGTCTATCACCAAACCGTTCTCATCTGTAACCGAATGTCGCTTGTAACCTAAGTATAGCTTCCCCATCTTCTTTACCCAACGTGCTTCACTATCAACATTGGGCTTGACGATCTCTTTAACCATTGCCTTTTCTGCCACATCCCTGCCTGATTCCTCATTGCGATCCTCAACTACTTCGTATTCCTTACGGCCGCGAGGTCGACGAGGGCTATCTGTGATACTTGCATCAACGATGGCACCACGCTTAACCAAAACACCAGCCAGCTCTAACTGGCGATTTATCTCTTGCAGCACATTGTCGTAAAGGTCGGCTTCAACCAAAATATTACGGAAACGGCATACAGTTGTACTATCTGGAGCGCAGTCATCCAATCCTAAACCAACAAAGCGGCTGAAGGATAAACGATCATTTACCTGTTCTTCGACCTCGCCGTCACTCAAGCCATACCATGTACGAAGAAGCTCGGTCTTGAACAACACAAGGCTGTCATAGCTTGGACGACCAGTGGGACGGTTGCCTTTGGTGTAAGCAATTTCAATAAGTCCACGAATGGGATTCCAGTCGATTATCTGATCAATTTGTAAGAAAAAGGTCTGTTTAACCTTACGATGACCAACTATTAGGTCAGCAAAACTCGGAGAAGAAGGACATTGTTTCATACTATAAATGTACAAAAATATGATGAAATGAGCAAATTTTGAACAATGAGTTTTGCAGAGGTCTCCTTATATATATCATTGTCTACACGAAAATGGGGGTCGTAAAATCTCTTAAATGCCTCTTTGGCACATAGCGAAAGGTTCTTAATGATATGTACCCACCTTTCATCTTTAACCTTGATAAGGTTAGAAATCTGCCCATAGAACCGTCCTGTATGCTGAAGTATACAAATGGCTTCCCTTTCATTGTCGGTCATCTTGGGGACGGCTGCCACCTCTCCATTTAAGAGTATCTCACGGCAGTAGTCGGAAAACTTACGTCCCGCGCTTTCCGTCTTTAACTTGATACGATGCTTTTCCTCTAAGGTGCATCTTACCTTGATGAACTCTGTCTTGTTCATCTTCTGCTCTTCCTTATTTTGTTGCTGCCATCGGGCAGTCTTTCTATTATATCTGTTCATATAAGTTTCTTTGAAAGTTTATCATTATAGATGATTCATTGTCTCTTAATTCTTGAATACTGACCGATGAGAACAGAGTGATTATCTCCCCGTTAGTTTGACGAGGGGAGCAAGGGCAGTTTGTGGGTACAAACTGACGTCTTGCAATGTCAGCTAACATTCCGTTTACGCATAAGGCGTTTTGTTGCTTAGAAGCGAATGCCATACATTCAGTGCCTAACTGCGTTCGTGGCATTCCCTCCGTTCTATATGTTCGGCAAATGCCTGTTGTCATGTTCCCTAAAAAAGGGTTGAGGGTTTTGGATGGAAAGCTTGTCCCTCTTCAAGAAAGCCCTCACCCTTTTTCTGTGGCTCACAACCTTCTCCATTTTTCTATATCCTCACCATACTCTTCCAGATGGAGGCGCACGATGTTCTCTACGAAACTTGAAAGGTTGCTGCCCCTGTCGCCTAACCTGCGCACGATGAAGTCGGCACGCTCCTGTGTGTCCCTGCTCAGATAGACCGCCTTTCGGTTGCACAGTTTGGTTGGCACAAGATAGGCTTACTTGTAGGCTTCGAGTGTTTTCTTCCTCATTTTGGAGCTGATGCGTCTTTGAACAGCCATATTCTCAGTATGCCGTGTATGCTCGGATGGCGTGGGCTGTTCTATGGCATGTTCTGTTTCTTGTTGTTTTTGCTCTTGAATATTTTTCATTCCCTTTGCTCGAAATTCAGCTACGGTTTGTTCACTTGAACTTTCAGCTTGGCTCATACTGAAAGATTTCCTGATGGTATTTTCCATTTCCTCATTGCTGACTGTTTTCTTTTCCATACTTCTATCTTATTTTAAGTTTGATTTGTTTTATTTTGTTGCTTGTATTTTGAGATTTCTCATGCTCACGAACACGGCTGACGTGATATTCGTTAAGGTCTTTAAAGTCTCTATAATAGTCATCCCTTAAAAACTATATTTCAGCATAAAGTTTGTATTGACAAGCTTTATGCTGATTCTTTTTATAAGGTA